>JAEYVD010000270.1 GCA_023432075.1 Pseudomonadota bacterium
CCCGAGTACGGCTTCCCCATGAAGCTGCGCATGCCTACCAAGCTTGGCTACAAGAACCCCAAGCACATCCAGGCAATTTTCGTCACCAACACCTACCCGGGCGGTTACTGGGAGGACCAGGGCTACAACTGGTTCGGCGGAAGCTAGGTGAATTCCCTTCTTTTTTCCCCTGAACAAAGGAACGCATCATGAGCAAACTGACCACCGCCGCCCTGTCCCTGTGCCTGGCCTTTGGCGCCACGGCCGCCCACGCCGCCGACACCATGGGCAAGGAAGGCATGAGCAAGAGCGGCATGTCCAAGGAGGCGCCGTCCCAGGACGGCATGAAGAAGGATTCGATGTCTCGCGATGGCATGTCGAAAGGCTCGATGTCCAAGGATTCGATGTCAAAGGACTCCATGTCGAAGGATTCGATGTCCAAGAATTCGATGTCCAAGGATTCCATGTCCCGGAATTCAATGTCCAGGGACGCGATGGGCAAGGATGGCATGTCCAAGGACGGCATGCAGAAGTAAACCCGCGCGGGGACCGCGTGAACCGGTCCCCGCCTGAACGAACCCGCACGGAATTCGCCATGAACCTCAAACGCAGACACTTCCTGGGGCTGGGCGGCGCGGCAGCCGCCGCCGCGGGCCTTGCCCCCTTGCTGGCCGCGCGCGGCGGCAGCGCGCAGGCCGCCTCGGCCACGGCATCGTTTCCCTACACGCTGACGGACGCGCAATGGCGCGAACGCCTGACGCGCGAGCAGTATCAGGTGCTGCGCCGCGACGGCACCGAGCGCCCCTATTCCAGCCCGCTCAACGACGAGCACCGCAAAGGCACCTTCGCCTGCGCCGGCTGCGAACACCCCTTGTTCTCCTCATCGACCAAGTTCGACAGCGGCACAGGCTGGCCCAGCTTCTGGCAGCCCCTGCCCAGCGCCGTCGGCGAAACGCGCGACCGCAGCTTCGGCATGGTCCGCATCGCCGTCCATTGCGCCAACTGCGGCGGCCATCTGGGCCACGTGTTCGACGACGGCCCGCGCCCCACCGGCCTGCGCTATTGCATGAACGGCGTGGCCATGACCTTCGCCCCGCAAGCCTGATCCGCATTCCTGAAAGGACCCGACATCATGTCCAAGCATCCCACCCTGCGCCGGCTCTATGCCGCGCTCGCCACCGCCGGCGGCCTCCTCATTTCGAGCGCCACGCCGGCCGCCGAACGAGCCTTCATCATCCCGCCGCCTGCCGTGGACCAGGCAGCCAGTCCAGCGGCAACCGCCACGCAGGAAAAGGCCGTCATCGCAGGCGGCTGCTTCTGGGGCGTGCAGGCTGTGTTCCAGCACGTGAAGGGCGTGAGCAACGCGGTATCCGGATACGCCGGCGGGCAGGCCGGCACGGCCAACTACAACGCCGTCAGCAGCGGCCGCACCGGCCACGCCGAAGCCGTGGAAATCACTTACGACCCCCGGCAGGTCAGCTACGGACAACTGCTGCAGATCTACTTCTCGGTCGCGCATGACCCCACTCAGCTGAACCGCCAGGGCCCGGACCACGGCACGCAATACCGATCCGCCGTCTTCCCCGCCAACGACGGCCAGCGCAAAGTGGCCGAGGCGTACATCGCGCAGCTCAACAAATCGGGCGTGTATCCCAAGACGTTGGCCACCACCGTTGAGCCGCTGCAGGCGTTCTATCCGGCCGAGAACTATCACCAGGATTATCTGGTGCGCAACCCGAACAGCCTGTACATCGTGATCAATGACGTGCCGAAGGTGGAGAACCTGGCAAAGACGTTTCCGGATTGGTGGCGGGACAAGCCGGTGCTGGTGGGCGCGAAGGATTAAATTGGGGACGTCGGGGCGCCTGACACGGAGCAACGTAAAATGTCAGGCTTCCCGCCTTTCACATAATTCTTATATGAACCTTGAACGACTGCGTCGCGAATTTCCCGACTTCGACATCACCACCCTGCCGCCCCTTCCCGAAGGGTATTCCGACACGTCGAGCTATATCGATGCAGCGCCTTCATTCACCAACGAGGAACGGGGATTGAAGGTGTACGTCGACTACGCCAACTATGCCGACCGGGAATCCGGCCGGAGCCAGCGCTTCTGTGTGTCGCGCTACGACGAGGAAGCTGACGACTACGAGGACCTCGCCCTGTCGACCAACGATTGGGCCGAAGTCACGCGCTTCCTGGGCGCCTGAGCGCCGCCGCCGCGCCGCCACTTCACCCGAGGGCCCGATGGCAGGTTCGCAAGTCCGAGTGACGCTGTCGTTGATTGCACCAACGCTGCTATTGATCTTCGGCATTACCTTCCTCGCCATCTGGTTCTTCTTCCATCGCAGACGTTTCCTTCTGCACCTCGCCGCAGGCTGCGCGACGTTTGCCTGCGGCGCGATTTCCCAAGTGCTGTACCTGCCCCGCGACACGGGGCTCAACGCGCTGGTTTCAGGTTTTCTGTATACGTCTGCCGCCTGCCTGGTGGTCCAGGGCGTTCTCGAACGCGCCCGCGTCCGGTTGCCCTGGGCCGCGTTTGGCCTTTATGGCGCGACGATCCTGGGCGCGCTTTGGTATTTCTTCTATGTCGATCGCAACCTGCTCGTCCGCGTTTATGTGCTTAATGCGGGCTTCGGATTGCTGTTCTGCTATGCGGCCTGGCGCATGCGCGCTTCGCGTCAGCGCCCCATCGACAAGGCGCTTTTTGTCGTGGTGCTGCTTTTTGGCCTGCACTTTCTTCCGCGCACATTGCTAAGCATGGGGACGCTGGCGCCACAGGGTGCGCTTGCGTTTGCCGACTCCGCGTTTTGGCAAACGTTGCAGCTTTCTCTTGCGGTGTTCAGCGTTGCACTGGCGCTCACGCTGCTGATTGCGATCGCCGCCGACGCCATTGACGAGGTCCGCAAGGAAGGCGACAAAGATTGGCTCACGGGCGTCTATAACCGCCGCGGCTTTGAAACACGTGTCCGATCACACCCATCAAACGGACGCGCCGCAGTGGCGCTCATCGTTTGCGACGTGGACTATTTCAAGCGCATCAATGATCTGCATGGGCACCAGAGCGGAGACAAGGTGCTCACGCAAGTGGCCAACGTCTTGAACGACGCGGTGCGTAAGCACGACGTGCTCGGACGCATCGGCGGCGAGGAATTCGGCATCTTCCTGCCGGCCACCGATGCGCCCGAGGCCCGGCGCTGCGCGGAACGCCTGCGCGCCGCGGTGGAGCAAGCCGTCCGGGATCCAGGCGGCCAAGCGCCCGTCACGATCAGCGCGGGCGTGGCGCACACGGATCGCTTCGAATCCTGGGAAGCGATGTATCAAGAGGCTGACGCCAAGCTCTATCAAGCCAAGCGGGCCGGCCGGAACCGGATCATGGGCTGACGGGGTTTGCCTGCCCCTTCAGCCACCCCGCCACCGCCTGAACCGCCCCCGACGCCTCCCGCCCGGCGAACATCGCCAGGTGATA
>JAEYVD010000274.1 GCA_023432075.1 Pseudomonadota bacterium
TCTTTCAGCCCGCCGCCGCTCAGGTCCACCGACTTGCCGTCGCTGCCGTTGAGCAGGCCCTGCAGTCCGGCGAGATAGCCGGAATCCGTTTTGGCCTTCTGCGTCGAGCCGCCGCCGATCTTGCCCAGCAGCTTGTCCTTCATGGCCTGCGCGTCGCCGCCGGCAAGGTAATTGTTCTTCATGCAGAACTCAAGCACGCCGGCCGCGTTGCCGGCGGTGGCGGGGGTAAGCGAAGACAGCGGCAGGCTGTTGCCGATGCCCTGCAGGATGCCGCCTTGGCCGGCATTGCTTTGGGCGGCACCGCCTTGGGTTGAACTGCCTTGGCCCACGCCTTCCATCTGTCCCTTTACGGCATCAAGCCACTGCGCGCTGGCGGTGCTTGCGTAGCACTGCGCCGCGATGAGCGCGGCGGCGCCGGCGAGGTGGCGGAAAGGGATCTTCATGTATTGCTCCTGGTGCGGTAAATAACTGCGGCCATCGTAGTGGCGCGCCGGCGAAAATCCGCGCGTGGGTAGGGCAAGTAATGCGACAAATGATGTGCGTGCGGCCACGGTCCGCCGTGGCGCAGTAGCAATTGCATTCGTAACGTCACGCCTTTGATACCGGCGCGCGACGCCAGCAAGCGCCAGCGCGCGCCTACGCTACTATTTCGGACTGTCCCCGGAGGCGGCTGGCGTGCTGCCGCGCCCGAGAGGCGCCCCGTGCCATCTATTCCGTGAGAACCCGTGATGTCGTCCGTCGAATTCCAAGATGTATTCGTCCCCGCCGCCAGCGGCCAGCTTTTCGTGCGGCGCTGGACGCCCGCCGCATCCTCCACGTCTGCCGGCAGCGGCGCCCCCATCGTGCTGATGCACGATTCGCTGGGATGCGTGGAGCTGTGGCGAGACTTTCCGGAACGGCTGGCCGGCGCGACGGGGCGCGAAGTCATTGCCTACGACCGCCTGGGATTTGGCCGGTCCGACCCCTACAAGGGCACCCTCGGTGTGGACTTCGTGGTGCGCGAAGCCATCGAGGGATTTCGCGCCGTGCGCGAAGCGCTGGAGCTGGACCAGTTCGCGGCGTTTGGCCACAGCGTGGGCGGCGGCATGGCCATTGCCAGCGCCGCGGCGTATCCGCAGTCATGCCGCGCGCTCATCACCGAGTCGGCGCAGGTCTACGCCGAAGAACGTACGCTGGAAGGCATCCGCCAGGCGCGCGAATCGTTCGCGCAACCGGGCCAGCTGGACCGCCTGAAGAAATACCACGGCGAGAAGGCCGCCTGGGTGCTCAGCGCCTGGATCGACACGTGGCTGTCGCCGGACTTTGCAGACTGGACGCTGGACGCGCGGCTGGCGCAGGTGAAATGCCCCGCGCTGGCGCTGCACGGCGATAACGACGAGTACGGCTCCACCGTGCACGCCGAGCGCATCGCGCAGTTGGCGGGCGCGCGGCCGGTCATCTTCGAGAACTGCGGCCACGTGCCGCACCGCGAGATGCCCGAAGCAGTGCTTACGACCGTGTCGGACTGGTTGCCGCGCACGGCCTGATCCCGGCGCCCGAGCTACGTCGCCGGATACACAACGACATAAAAAATCCTGCGAAACCCGCACCGCCAGGGCTGGAGGCGGGCCGCCCCCGCCTTTACTATCAGCAGTAGCCGGCACCCCCGCCTGCCGGGGAGAAACCGCATGAGCACCCTACCTGCTGCAACGACGCCCGGCCCGCACACGCGCCGCCTGCTGCCGTGGACGGTGGTGATACTGGTGGCCGTGGGCCTCGCGCTGCACGGGCCGATCGCCCAGCTCGAGCACTATCACGACTTTGCCGACAAGCGCGCGTGGCTGGGCATTCCCAATGCGGGCGATGTGCTCTCCAACCTGGGCTTCGCAGTGGTGGGCTGGTATGGCCTTGCGCTGGTCCTGCAGTCGCGCCGCCAGCCTGCGCTGGACGCCATCCGGCCCGGCTACACGATTTTCTTCCTTGCGCTCTTGTTGACCGCCTTCGGCTCGGGGTGGTACCACCTCTTGCCCGACAACGCGCGCCTGATCTGGGATCGCCTGCCCATCGCGCTGCTGTGCGCCGGCATCCTGTCGGCCGTCTGGCGCGAAACGGTTGGCGACGGCCGTTGGGTCGATGTGCTGTGGACGGCGCTGGCGGTGGGCAGCGTGGCGTGGTGGTGGTACACCGACCACACGTCGGCGGGCGATCTGCGTCCCTATCTCTTCGTGCAGTTCATGCCGCTGGTGCTGGTGCCGCTGCTGCAATGGCGGAACGGCACGCCGCTGCGCGAACGGCTGTATTTCGGCGCGGCCATCGGGTTCTACGTGCTGGCCAAGGCCGCCGAACTGCTGGACTACCAGATCTACCAGGCCTTCGCGTTCATGAGCGGCCACACCCTCAAGCACCTGTTTTCCATGGCAGCGGGGCTGATGGTGACGCTGAACTTCGCGCATCGCAGGCGCGAGGCGGACGCATCGCCTAGCCGGCCCGTTTCCGGGTAGACGCTCAGCGCCGGCGCGGCGGCACCACCATGAATCCCTGCTCGAACTGCCTGACCGCCTGCTGATCTCCCTGAAGCGTCCACATGGACGGGCCCATGCCCGCGTTGTCCGCCACCATCGCGGGGTGCGGCGGCCCTTGTGTGCGCGGCGGCGTCTGGAATGGTTGCCCCGCCAGTGACGCCTTTGGCTGATACGCCGCCATGATCCGGCTGACGTAGCTGCGCGTCTCCGCGTAATCCGGAATCCGGTTGCCGGCGCGCTGCACGGCACCCTCGCCGGCGTTGTAGGCAGCCAACGCCAGTTCCAGGTTGCCGTCGTAGCGATCGAGCAGGGCGCGCAGATAGCGGCTGCCGGCATCCACATTCAGATCCAGCTTGCGCAGGTTGGCCGCCAGCGCATCGTCCGCGCCAGGCACGCCGTACTGGCTGGCGGTCGCGGGCATCAACTGCATCAGGCCCACCGCCCCCTTGGGCGACACGGCCTGCGTATCGAAGCCCGACTCCGCCTGCGCCACGGCGTGCAGCAGGGCGTAATCCAACCCGTGCCGCTGCGCCGCCTGTTCCAGCGCGCGGCGCACTTCCGGGCTGGGTTCGGCGGCGCGCCGCGCGCCGGCCCGGCCCGCCGACAGGTCGCGAAACAGCAGGCGGTAGCTGTCGTCAATGGCAGTGGGCGCGAAATGCGCGATGCCTTGATCGTCGAACGACACGTAGACATCAGCCGCAAACGAGGCGGTGGCGGGCAACGACAACAGCGCCGCGCCCAGCCAGCGGCGGGGGCAAAGGAAAGCGGACATGGCGGGAAGATTCAGCCATGGCGCGCATTACCCGCCAGGCTATCGGATGAACGGAACGAAGCGAATTCTACAAGAATAACAATCATTCTTATTTACAATAAGATTAAATCTTGTTAACTTTTATCCCGTTGCTGTTGCGATATGAATCGTGATCCCATAAGCGCCTGGCCCGAAGGCGCAAGCCAAACGGCTTTCCGGGGGATGAATTTCTGATGCGTGCGGCATGAGGGGTTCGGCGACAAACGCTGGCGGAATGAAGTCTCACGCGAGCGAGGAAATTCATGCGGATACTGTTAATCGAGGACGACAGCAAAGTGAGCTACTGGCTGGCCAGCAAGTTCCAGGCCAGCGGCCACCAGTGCGTGCCTGTCGATTCCGGCGAACAGGCGCTGCTTGCGTTGGACCGGCAGGTGTTCGACATTGCCGTGCTCGACCGCATGCTGCCGGGCATCGACGGCATCGAGGTGCTGCGCCGCCTGCAGGGCCGTCCGCATCCGCCCGTCATCATCCTGTCCGCGGTCGATCAGGCTTCCGATCGCGTCGAGGGGCTGCGCGCCGGTGCGCAGGACCACATCGGCAAGCCGTTCGACTTTCTTGAGCTGATGGTTCGCATGGAACTGCTGGTGCAGCGGCACGACGCCACGCCGCCCAACACGGCGCGCCTGTGCGTGCAGGATCTGCAGATCGACCTGCTGCGCCGCAAGGTGACGCGGTCAGGACGCGACATCAGCCTGACGGACAAGGAGTTCCTGCTGCTGCGCACGCTGGCCGAACACGCCGGGCAGACCGTGCCGCGCGGCATGCTGCTGGAGAAGGTTTGGGGCCTGCAGTTCGATCCGCAGACCAACCTGATCGACGTGCATGTGTCCAAGCTGCGCTCGAAGATCGACAAGGATTTCGCGCAGCCGTTGCTCAAGACCGTGCGCGCCATGGGATACGTGCTGAGCTGACCCGATGACGACCGTGCCGTTCGATTTTCCTGAGACCCTGCGGGCGCTCAGGCAGGGACCGCTGTCCCGCCTGTTCGGATCGTGGCGCGCCTTCTGGCGCGATGGCCGCGTGGCCGAAGCCGCGGGGCAACCGCCGCCCACGCGCACCACCAGCCATTTCCGCTACACCGCCTGCTTTGCGTTCATCTTCCTGCTGGTCACGCTGGGTTCCATCGCGTGGGGCCAGAACCTGCTTGAACACGTCATGGTGCGGCACGTGAAGGACATGGTCGCCGCCGAGATCCGCGCGCATCAGACATTGAGCAGCCGCGACAGCGCCTCGGACCTGGCGCGCGCGCTGCGTCAGCGCGAGGCCGCGGTGCCGCGACGCGAGCGCGCGATTTCGGTGCAGGCCGCCGACGGCAGTCTGCTCTACGGCGCGGCCGAGCTGCTGTCGCCGCAGATGTGCCGGGGCGGGCAACAGCCCTGCCGCGGCTGGCTGCGGGCCTCGCTGACCACGGGCGAAGGTTCCAGCGAATGGCTCGGCCACGCGTCGCTGCTGCCCGACGGCGGACGCTACGTCATCGCCTACGACATCCTGCCGATGCTCAACCGCATCTATCCCGTGCCGCTGGTCGTGGGCCTGAGCGTGTTCACGGCACTGCTGCTCAGCCTGGGCGCGGGCCTGCTGTTCAGCATCGGCGCGGCCAATCGCGTCACGCGCATCCGTCAGACCATGGCGCGGTTTGCGCGCGGCGACCAGGACGCGCGCGTGCCGCTGCACGGCAGCCAGGATGAGTTCGACGAACTGGGACACGACGTGAACCAGGCGCTGGAGCGCATCGGCTTCTTGATGGAAGAGGTGCGCAACGCGACCAACCACATCGCGCACGAGTTGCGCACCCCGCTGACCCGCCTGCAGCAGCGGTTGAGCAACGCGGCCGAGTCGATGCGGGACAATCCCGCCGCGGAAGCGGAGATGGCGCTGGCCGAAGAAGAGGTGCGGCGCATCCTCTACCTGTTCCGCACCGTCATGCGCATCAGCGAGATCGAGACGGGCCGCTGCCACCATGAGCCCGCCGAACTGGACATCCGCGGCCTGCTGGCCGATCTGCACGACTACTACGACGTCCTGGCCGAACAGCGCGGCCTCACGCTGCAGACGCGCATCGAGGAGGTTCCGCCGTTGATGGGCGACCGCGCGCTGCTGTTCCAGGCGCTGGTGAACCTGGCCGACAACGCCATCAAATATGCGCCGCGCGGCACGGTCGTCACGCTGCTTGCAAGGGGCCAAGGCGGCGGCATCGAGCTGGGGGTGGCCGACCAGGGGCCGGGCATCGACGCCGACCAGCGCAGTCAGGCCGTGCAGCGGTTCCGCCGCCTGACGCGCGACAGGACGATCTCGGGTCATGGACTGGGCCTGGCGCTGGTGCACGCGGTGGCCGCGCTGCACGGGGGATCGCTGCGGCTAGCCGATAACGATCTGGACACGCGGGATCACGGCGCCGGCGCCCCCGCGCGCGGCCTGCTTGCCGTGCTGCGCCTGCCCTGTAGAAGCGCGGCCGGCAGGAGTTCCTGAACGACTCTTAATGATTCGCAGGTTGATCGCTAGCTGCAAATGAATCCTAATATCGTCTGTGTTGTGACGGCTTTCGCAGCCTTCGTTTTTCCCCTTCACGACGATTCATTTTTTGGACTTTCCCGTGACCTCCCGCATCCAACAATTCCTTCGTGACGAAAGCGGCGTGACCGCAATTGAATACGGCATCCTGGCCGCCGCCATGGCCGCCGCCGTCGGCGTGATCTTCGGCTCCGACGGCGCCTTCATCACCGCGCTGCGCGAGAAGTTCGGCGCCATCGCCACCGACATCACCGAAGCCGGCACCGACGCCCGCTCGGGCGGCTGATTCACGGTTCGCTTCGTGGCGTACTCCCTGCCCAGCATCATCCTCCTGCCGGCCCTGGCCTGGGTGGTGGTGTCCGACCTGCTTTACCGCCGCATCAGCAACCGCCTGGTGCTGGCGCTGCTATTGGCATGGGTCGCCTATGCCGGTTGGACGCTGGCGCAGGGCAACCCCGCGCTGCGCGCATCGCTCACGACCGGCATTCTGGCCGGCGCCGGCGTGCTGGTGGCGGGGTATTGCCTCTTTGCCATGCGCTGGATGGGCGCGGGTGACGCCAAGCTGATGGCCGTGCTGTGCCTGTGGCTGGGCGAGCACACCTTCGTCTTTCTCATCGTGACAGCCCTGGCCGGCGGCGCGATGGCCCTGGCGCTGCCGCTCTTGCGCGCGCTGGAGCGCGCGCTGGCGCTCTGCCTCATGCGGGTCAACGTCTGGCTGTCCGGCCTGGTCATCCCCACGCCGCACGCCCTGCGCGACGAGCCCATGCAAGGCATTCCCTACGGGCTTGCGATCGCCTGCGGCGCAGTCTTCGTGCTCTGGAGCGCCAGCTAGCTTTCAAACGGGCACGACCATGCGCCAACGGCGCGCCATCAGGGGTCATTGCGCACCTTTGATGCAATTGATAAGACAAATCACTCCTATTTGCTATGAAGACCCGATCATTGATCCTGCTTGCCTCGGCGATTGCGCTGGCCGCGGGAGCGGCCCTGGTGGGCCGCGCGCTCATGCGCCCGCCGCCTCCCGTGACCATCGTCAAGCAGGTCGAGGCGCCGCGCGCGCCGGTGCGAATGGTGCTTTCCGCGGCCGGCGCGCTGGCGCCCGGCGACTTCGTCGCGGGGCGCGCGCTGGCGTGGCGCGAACTGCCGGCCGGCGAGATCCGGGCCGAGCATTACACCGCCGACACCGACGAGGACCGCCGCAAGATCGAACGCGCGGTCGCCGGATCCACGCCCCGCCGCGTCCTGCAGGACGGCCAGCCGCTGACGCGCGACGGCCTGGTGTTCAGCGGCGATCACGGCTTTGTCGCCTCGGTGCTCAAGCCCGAGATGCGCGCCGTGTCGATCCCGGCCAGCGCCGTCACCAGCAACTCCGGCCTCGTGTCGGCGGGGGATCGGGTCGACGTGATCCTGCATCTGGAACGCGACAAGAACCAGCCGCCCATGCCCGGCCAGGCTGACGCCTCTTTCACCGCGCTGGCGTCGCAGACCATCGTGCGCAACGTGCGCGTGCTGGCCTTGAACGGCAATCCCGCGGGCATCGCGCCCGCCAGCAACACGGCGGCCGACGCCGGCGCCGCGGACAAAAAGGCCGCGCCCCCGCGCAACTATTACGAAAGCCTGACGCTGGAAGTCACGCCCCGCGACTCGGAGCGGCTGGCTCTCGCCCGCGAGGTCGGCTTGCTGCAGCTTGCGCTGCGCAGCGCGCAAGCCGATACGGTCGAACAGCCGCATGACGCGGTCAGCGCGGTGACGCGGGTCAACGACGCGACGGACATCTTCAACAAGCCGGCGCGCCAGCCGGTCGTGGTGCAGATATTCCGGGGCGAGCAGCAACGCGCGCAGACCTTCAACCCGGCGGCGCCGCAAGACGCGGCCGCCCCGCAACCCGCCGCCCCCTGACCGATGCGCCCCCACCGCCTGTCCGCCGCGATGTCCGCGCTTCCCATTGCCCTTTCATCCGTTCACGCCATGATTCATAAGCAGCCCCGCCGCGGCGCGGCCCTCCTGTTGCCCCGGCTGTGCCTGGCCGCGCCGATGTGCCTGGCCGCCGCCGGCGTTCTGGCCGCCCCCGCCGCGGCGCCGAACGAGCGCCCGGCGGTCGACGTCAAGAACACGCCGACGACGCTGCCCGCCAACCTGCAAAAGATCGCGCCGACCGGCGAAATCACGCTGCACGTACGCGAAGGCCAGTTGCTGAAGCTGAAGTCCGACGCCGCCAAGGTGCTGGTGGCCGACCCGCGCGTGGCGAGCTTCCAGGTGCCTTCGCCCAACAACATCTTCGTCTTCGCGCAGTCCGTCGGCACGACGACGCTGTACGCGCTGGATGCGCAGGACAGGGTCATCGCCGCGATCCGCGTGGTGGCCGAGCACGACCTGTCCACCCTGCGCGCGCAGATCCTGCGTTCGGTGCCCGGCGCGGATATCGAGCTGGAACCCTCGCTGAACAACCGCATCATCGTGCGCGGCAACGTCCGCACACCGATCGAGGCGCGCCAGATCGTCGATCAGGTGCAGGCCTATCTGGACGGCGCGTCGGCCGGCGCGCAAGGCGGCGCTGCGCGCGGCGCGGGCAGCACCCGCGATGGCGTCATCAACCAGCTCAAGGTGGAGCTGTCCTCGCAGATCAACATCCAGGTGCGCGTGGTCGAAGTCTCGCGCACGCTGTCGCACGAACTGGGATTCGATTGGGCCGCCACGCTGAACTCCAGCAGCGGCGCGTGGGGCATCATGACCGGCAGCGCCGCGCGCGGTTTCGCGCCCGCCACCGAGACCATCAATCCGTCGCTGTTCGATTCGATCACGGGCAAGAACTTCTCCAGCCTGATCCCGGGCCGCACGACCTCGACCTTGGCGGCGGGCGGCATGACCACGCGGGGCCGCTTCACCATGGGCGGCCTCATCTCGGCGCTGTCGGCCGAGGGCTTTGCCTCGGTCTTGGCCGAGCCGAACCTGACGGCCATGTCGGGCGAAAGCGCGGCGTTTGCGGCGGGCGGTGAAGTGCCCATCGTCATCATCACCAACAACAACGTGCAGATCGACTTCAAGTCGTACGGCGTGATCTTGCGCATGACGCCCACGCTGCTGTCCGCCAACCGCATCAGCCTGCACATCGCGCCGGAAGTCAGCGAACTGACCGAAGACGGCGCCGTCACGCTGCAAGGCATCTCGATCCCGGCCCTGAAAGTGCGCCGCGCCGACACCACCGTGGAACTGGCCAGCGGCCAGAGCTTTGCGCTGGCCGGGATGCTGCGCTCCACGCAGGCGCAAACCGTCTCCGGCGTGCCGGGGCTGAGCAGCATTCCGCTGCTGGGCCGGCTGTTCGAACACGAAGTGTCCGCCAAGGACGAAACCGAACTCGTCATCCTGGTCACCGCCAATGTGGTCGACCCGGTGGCGGCCGGCGAACTGCAGGTGCCGGGCCAGGGCCTGGCCGGCATCGACGACCTGCTGCCGCCGCAAGCCCCCATCGGCTACCTGTACTGATCGCGCACGAGAACCCCGCCATGGACCATGACAAGACCTCATCCCCGACCCGGCGCGCGCTGCGCCGCCTGATGCCTGCCGCACCGCTGCTGCTGGCCGTGCTGCTGGCCGGCTGCGGCACGCAGTTGAACGACCTGCGCGCCCAACGCTTCGGCGCCGGCGAACCGGCCAAGACGCCTCCCGTGGCGCCGCGCGCCGTGGCGCTGGCGCTGCAGGCCGCGCCGGACGGCAACGGCCTGACGGCCGACTCGCTCAACGCGGCCAACGAGCTGCTGACGCGCCAGGGCCGTATCGACGCACAAGTGCTGACGCTGACGCCCTTCAACGCGCGCGGCGAGGCGCTGGCGCAGCGCCTGGCGCAGGCGCTGGCCCGCAGCGGCGCGCGTGCCCCGCGTGTGGAGTCCATTCCCCAGGACGCGCAGCGCCTTGGGGAAGCGGCGCAGGCGGGCTGGGACCTGGAGCTGCAATCGGAGGCGATGACCGTGCAGGCCACGCGCTGCAGCGTCGCCAAGCCCGACGACTGGACGATCCATCCGTTCTACGGCGTCGGCACGTTGGGCTGCGCGAATCGCGCCAACCTGGCGCGCATGGTCAGCGATCCGCGCGACCTGGCCCGCCCGCGCGCACTGGAAGGCGCGGACGGCAAGGCCGCCGCCGGCGCCATCGACCGCTACCAGACCGGCGAAATCCGCGACCTGATCGACATCGACTTCGACAACTGACGGCCATGAGCAACACGACCCCGACCCGCGACGGCACGCCCACCCAGGGCCCCGCCGTCTTTGCCGCCCAGGCCGACCTGGCCGTCATCGGCGAACAACTCGCCCGGCTGCAACGTCCCGCCTGCGCCCTGCAGGCAGGCGGCCCCGCCGCCGCGGCCGCCTGGTGCGCGGCAAATCCGCTACCTGGCGTGCTGCTGGCCGATATCGCCGGCGAGCCCCATCCGATCGCGGCGCTGCTGGAACTGGCGGCCCTCACGGGGCCCGCGTGCCGCATCGTCGCGCTGGGCGACAAGCAGGACGTGGACCTGTACCGCCAGCTCCTGCAGGCCGGCATCTTCGATTACCTCATCAAGCCCCCGCGCCTGGATCTGCTGGCCGATACGCTGGCGCGCGCCGACGACGACACGCCGCTTGGCCAGGGCGGCAATGCGCGCGCCGGCCGTTCCGCGGCCATCGTCGGCGCGGCGGGCGGCCTGGGCGTCAGCACGCTGACCGCCTCGCTGGGCTTGTGGCTGGCGCACGCGCGCCAGACGCCCACGGTGCTGGTCGACTTCGACCGGCGTAAAGGCGACCTGCCGCTGCTGCTGGGCCTGGAAGCCGACGCGGGCCTGGCCAGCCTCTTATCCGCGCCCGACATCGATCCGCGCCTCTTGCAACGCACGTTGCTCGCCGCTGGCCAGGTGCCCGCGCCGCAGCACGCGCAGCCCGCCGCCCGCCTGCAACTGCTGGCCCAACGTCCGGGCCCCGAGACCCCCTTCGATCCGGAGCGCGCGCTCGAGATCGGCGGCGCGCTGTGCCAGTGGTTTTCGCTGTCGCTATGGGACTTGCCGTCGCACCGCCCCGGCGGCGCGGACGAGGTGCTTGCGCACGCCGACATCCGGGTCGTGCTGACCGAGCTGACCGTGCAAGGCGCGCGCAACACCCACCGTCTGCTCGCCGAACTGGGCGAAGGCGGCGCCGGCCAGCGTCTGGTCCTGGTGGCCAGCGATGCGCGCCAGGCGCAGGGCGCCGCGCTGACTGGAGCGCAGTTCGAGGAATTTGTCGGCCGGCGCATCGACCAGCATCTGCCTTACGCGGGCCACGTGCTGGCCGCCAGCCTTCTGAAAGGCCCGCTGTCGCCGCAAGCCGCGCCCGCCTATAGCCAGGCCGTCGCCCAGCTGGGCGCGCGCATCCTGGGCCTGCCCGCCGCCCCGCCCTCCGCCCAGCCGGGCTCATTGCATCGGCTGCGTTCATGGCTGAACCGCTCCGCCCCGGCGGCACGCGCGGCACGCGCCTGATTCCCGCAAGACACGACCGAACGACATCATGCTGCCCCGCCGCAAACCCGCCTCTTCGTCCTTGCCCGCGACGGTCGCCGCCGCGCCGGCTGCCATGACGGCCGCTGCCGCCCCCGCAG
>JAEYVD010000321.1 GCA_023432075.1 Pseudomonadota bacterium
CCCTACTACACAGGTGCCGACCATGCGCATTACGCATCTCGTTCCCGGCCTCGGCGCGCTCGCGCTGGCCGCCGCCCTGCTGTCCCCCGCCGCGGCCCCGGCCGCGCCCGCCGCCCCCGTTTGCGAAGTCGACCGGCCCATCCGTTTCAGCGGCCTGAACTGGGAATCCAACCTGGTCCTGGCCGGCATCGAACGCTTCGTGCTGGAACACGGCTACGGCTGCAAGACGTCCGTCGAAATCGGCGAAACCCTGCCCATGCTGGCGGCCCTGCAACGCGGCGATGTCGATGTCACGCCCGAGGTCTGGCCCGGTCAGATCGAAGGCGCCTGGAAGAAGGCGCTGGCCAGCGGCAAGGTGCTGGGCGTGGGGCACGTCTATGACGCGGGCGAAGGCTGGTACGTGCCGCGCTACACCGTCGAGCGGCATCCCGAGCTCAAGTCCGCGGCCGACCTGGCGCGCTTCAAGGAGGTGTTCGCGGACCCCGAAGACCCGGGCCGCGGACGCATCTACGGATGCCCGGCCGGTTGGGCGTGCGGCACGCTGAACGACAACCTGCTGCGCGCGCTGAAACTGGACAAGGATTACTCGCTGTTCGCGCCCGGCTCCGGCGCCGCGCAGAAGGCCGCCATCGTGTCGGCCTACAAGCGCAAACGCGACATCGTCTTCTACTACTGGACGCCCACGTCGCTGGTCGGCGCGCTGGACCTGGTCAAGCTGGAACTGCCGGCGTTCGACCAGACGGCCTACACCTGCATGACCGATCCGAAGTGCACGGACCCCGTACCCACGCAGTTCAAGCCCAATCCCGTCGTCACCGGCGTGAATGCCGATTTTGCCAAGCAGGCGCCGCGCGTGACCGAATTCCTGTCCAAGCTGACGGTGCCCGACGAGGCCATCGACGCCACGTTGGGCTGGCTGGAAAACGAAGGCAAGGAACCCGAGGATGCCGCACGCTATTTCCTCAAGCAGTACGCGCCCGTCTGGCGGCAATGGATGCCTGCCGATGCCGCCGACCGCGTGCAAGCCGCACTGGCCAAGGAATAGCCGCCCGGCTCATGTATCCTGGCGTTACGGCGCGGCGGGCCACGTGCGGCCCGCCAGGCGCCAATCCGATTCAAGCGAAGGAAGACAATCATGGATGCCTTGTTCTGGCACAACGGTCACTGGACCACTGAAAACCCCAAACTGCTCGGCCCGGCCGACCACGCCTTCTGGATGGCCAGCATGGTCTTCGACGGCGCGCGCGCCTTCCGCGGCCTGACGCCCGACCTGGACCTGCACTGCCAGCGCGTCGTGCGCTCGGCCGAAAAGATGCTGATGAAGCCGCAAATGGCCTGGGAAGAAATCCAGGATCTGTGCCTGCAGGCCGTGGCGCGTTTCCCCGAAGGCTCGGAGCTCTACATCAAGCCCATGTTCTTCTGCGCCGACGGCTTCCTGCTGCCGGACGCCGACAAGACCCAGTTCGTGCTGCATGTGTTCAAGGTGCCGATGCCGGGCGACCAGGGCTTTTCCGCCTGCTTCTCCAGCTTCGCGCGCTCGTGGCCCAACATGGCGCCCACCGACGCCAAGGCCTCGTGCCTGTACCCCAACGGCCAGCGCGCCATCCGCGAAGCCGCCGAAAAGGGGTTCGACAACGCCATCATGCTGGACGGCGCGGGCAATCTGGCCGAGTTCGCCACCAGCAACCTGTGGCTGGCCAAGGACGGCGTCGTATCCACTCCGGTGGACAACGGCACGTTCCTGAACGGCATCACGCGCCGCCGCGTGCTGGCGCTGCTGAAGGCCGATGGCGTCGAGGTCCAGGAACGCAGCCTGACGCGCACCGACGTCGAAGCCGCCGACGAAGTGTTTTCGTCGGGCAACTACGGCAAGGTGGTGCACGTAAACCGCGTCGAGGACCGTGCGCTGGAATACGGCCCGATCGCACGCCGTGCGCACCAGCTATACATGGAATACGCGGAAAGCACGCGCCGCTGACAACGCAGCCGCAAGCCCGCGCGCACCCCGCGCGGGCCGTCAGGCAAATAACAGCAAGGCGGCGTACGCTGTGGGCTTCCGACCGTGAGGCCCGATCATGCAAAGCAGACGCACATTCCTGCGCCACGGCGCCACCCTGACCGGCGCCGCCGCCGCCCTGTCGCTGTTTCCCCCCGCGATCCGCCGCGCGCTGGCCATTCCGGCCAACCGCCGCACCGGCACGATCAGCGATGTCGAGCACATCGTGATCTTCATGCAGGAAAACCGTTCGTTCGACCACTATTTCGGCGGTCTGGCGGGCGTGCGCGGCTTTGGTGACCGTTTTCCCATCCCGGTGCCGGACAGCCCCGATGCCCGGCATCGCACCGTCTGGGCTCAGTACAACGACAAGCCGGATGAAGGCGCGCCGCGCACCGTCCTGCCGTACCGGCTGGATACGCGCGAAGCCTACGAGGCGATGCGCGTGGCGAGCACGCCGCACACCTGGTCCAACGCGCAGGACGCCTGGGACGCCGGCCGCATGGGCAACTGGCCCGCCGCCAAGAAGAACCATTCGATGGCCTACTACACGGAAGGCGACCTGCCCTTCCAATACGCCATGGCCCGCGCCTTCACCGTTTGTGACGCCTACCATTGCTCGTTCACCGGCGGCACCAACACCAACCGCCTGTTCCTGTGGACCGGCACCAATGACGGCTTGGCGCGCGGCAATGGCCCGGCGATGGGCAATGTCTACAACAAGCTCACCGGCGGCGACCCGGCCGGAGCCTACACCTGGACGACGTATCCCGAACGGCTGGAGCGGGCCGGCGTGAGCTGGCGCATTTACCAGAACATGGCGGACAACTATTCGCTCAATCCCACGGCGGGCTTCAAGGCCTATCGCGATGCGTACCAGGAACTGCCAGGCGCGCTGGCGGCGCTCAAGCACAAGGCGCTGGCCACGCGCGACCTGGACCTGCTGCGCCAGGATGTGCTGGCCGGCACGCTGCCCCAGGTGTCCTGGATTTGCGCCACCAAGGCGGGCTCGGAACATCCCAGCCCGTCCAGCCCCGCGCAGGGCGCCGACTACACGGCGCGTGTGCTCGACGCACTGACCGCGAATCCGGCCGTGTGGAGCAAGACGGTGCTGCTGCTGATGTTCGACGAGAACGACGGCTTTTTCGACCACATGCCGCCCCCGGCGCCGCCATCGCGTCTTCCCTCCGGCGAGCTGGCCGGCGCCTCCACGGCCGACACCGCGGGCGAATATCACGAACATCTATCCGGCGTTGAAAAAGACGACACGCCGGCGCATCTGCATGGCGCCTACGGGCTGGGGCCGCGCGTGCCCATGTATGTGTTGTCGCCGTGGACCAAGGGCGGCTGGGTCAATTCGCAGGTGTTCGATCACACGTCGGTGTTGCGCTTCATCGAGCGGCGCTTCGGCGTGGCCGAGCCAAACATCTCGCCATGGCGGCTGGCGGTCTGCGGCGATCTGACCAGCGTGTTCGATTTCGCGGCGCCCGACGACGGCGACCTGTTGCGCGGCCTTCCCGCCACGGCCGAACGCGCGGCCCGCGCCGCCGCGTTGGACGGCAC
>JAEYVD010000348.1 GCA_023432075.1 Pseudomonadota bacterium
CGCCACCTGGCTGCGCAGCCTGGGCTACTTCGACCGCATGCTGATCGACCCGCCGCGTGAAGGCGCGCACGCGGTGTCGCAGGCGCTGTCCGACTTGTCGTACGAAGAACGTCCGCGCCGGATTGTCTACGTGTCCTGTAACCCGGCCACGCTGGCGCGGGACGCGGCCATCCTGGTTCATGAAGGCGGTTACGTGCTCAAGAGCGCGGGCGTGATCAACATGTTCCCGCACACGGGCCACGTGGAATCCATCGCCGTGTTCGAGACGCTGGACGCGCAGGGCGTGCTGGAAGCGAAAGCGCGCGCCCGTGAGCGTGCGGCCAACGCGGCTGCCGAAGCGGCGGCCGCCGAGCAAGCCAGGCTAGCCGCGGCGGCCGAGAAGGCGGCGGCCAAGCAGGCCGCCACCGAGGCCTACGAGGCGCGCGTCGCCGCCGAGGCGCAGCCGGGTCAGTAAGGCGCGGCGGCGAGCAACGCCCCGCCGCCTGGCATCAGTGCGAGCAGCCCAGGTTCTCCAGAATGGGGCAATCGGGCCGCTCGTCCCCGTGGCAGTGTTGCGCCAGATGCTTGAGCGTGGCCGCCATCTCCCGCAGGGACTCGGCCTTGCGCTCCAGCTCATCGACGTGCTCCAGCGCAATGCGCTTCACATCCGCGCTTGCCCGGCTGCGATCCTTCCAGAGCGCCAGCAACTCGTTCATCTGCTCCACCGAAAACCCCAGGTCGCGCGCGCGGCGCACGAAGCGCAGCGTGTGCAGGTCCTGGTCGCTGTAGACGCGATAGCCCGAGTCCGTGCGCACCGCGGGCCCGATAAGGCCGATGCTCTCGTAGTACCGGATCATCTTGGCCGAAATGCCGGACTGCTTGGCGGCTTGTCCGATGTTCATGCTTGCCTCCAGCGGGGGCGGAAGGCCTTCAGACGCAGCGCATTGCCCAGGACGAATACGCTGGACAGCGCCATCGCGCCCGCCGCAAAGATGGGCGAGAGCGACAGCCCGAACGCCGGGTACAGGGCGCCCGCGGCCAGCGGGATCAGCGCCGCGTTGTAGGCAAATGCCCAGAACAGGTTCTGCCGGATGTTGGCCAGCGTCGCGCGGCTGAGCGCGATGGCGTTCGGCACGCCGTGCAGGTCATCGGCCATCAGCACCACGGACGCCGCCTCGATCGCCACATCCGTGCCCGTGCCGATCGCAATGCCGGTATCGGCCGCAGCCAACGCCGGCGCATCGTTGATGCCATCGCCCACGAACGCCACCTTGCGCCCGCCCTCGCGCAGCGCCGCGATCGCCTGCACCTTGCCGTCGGGCAGGACCTCGGCGCGAACTTCGTCGATGCCATGCTGGCGCGCGACCGCCTGTGCGGTGTGGCGGTTGTCGCCGGTAATCATGGCGGTCTTCAGGCCTTGCGCGTGCAGCGCGGCAATCGCGGACACCGCCGATGGCTTGACCGGATCCGTCACGGCCATCATCGCGGCGGCCTCACCGTCGATGGCGACGTAAATCGGCGTCTTGCCTTCGTTGCCCCAATCCGTGGCACGTGCGCCGAACGCGCTGACATCGATGCCGCGTTCGGCCATCAGGCGCGCCGCGCCCGCCAGCACCTTGCGGCCCGCCACGGTGGCCTCCACGCCCGCGCCAGTGATCGCCGCAAAGCCTTCGGCGGAAAGCAGTTCCAGCTTGCGTTCGGCGGCGGCCGCCACGATGGCCAGCGCGATCGGATGCTCGGAGCGCGCCTGCACCGATGCCACCCATTGCAAGACCTGCTGGGCGTCATGGCCCGGCGCGGGTTCCAGTTCGGTCAGCGTGGGCTTGCCCAGCGTGAGGGTGCCGGTCTTGTCGAAGGCCACCACGTCGACGTCGCGCAGCGTCTGCAAGGCGTCGCCCTGGCGAAACAGGACGCCCATCTCGGCCGCGCGTCCCGTGCCCACCATGATGGACGTGGGCGTCGCCAGCCCCATGGCGCAGGGGCACGCGATGATCAGCACGGCCACCGCATTGACCAGCGCGTGCGAGAGCGCGGGCTCCGGTCCCAGGAAGAACCAGACCAGGAAGGTGAGCAGGGCGGCCGCCATGACCGCCGGGACGAACCAGGCGGTCACCTGGTCCACCATCGCCTGGATCGGCAAACGCGCGCCCTGGGCCGCTTCGACCATGCGGATGATCCGGGCCAGCATGGTGTCCGCGCCCGTGTGCGTGACGCGCAAGGTGAAGCTGCCCGAGGTGTTCAGCGTGCCGCCCGTGGCCTGCATGCCCGCCTGCTTTTCGACCGGCACGGGTTCGCCCGTCAACATGGATTCGTCGACGTAGGAACTGCCCTCGACGATGTCGCCGTCCAGCGGAATCTTCTCGCCGGGCCGCACCATCACAATGTCGCCCGTGCGCACGCGTTCGATCGCGATGTCCTGTGTCTGGCCGTCGCGCAGCACGCGCGCGGTGCGCGGCTGCAGGCCGATCAGCCGCTTGATGGCGGCGCCGGTCTTGCCCTTGGCGCGCGCTTCAAGCATGCGGCCCAGAAGGATGAGCGTGACGATGACAGCGGCCGCCTCGAAGTACACATTGCGGGCGGCTTGCGGCAGCAGGGCCGGCGCAAAGGTGGCGACGACCGAGTAACCCCACGCCGCGCCGGCGCCCAGCGCCACCAGCGAATTCATTTCGGGCGCGCGGCGCCATAGCGCGACCAGCCCCTTGGTGAAAAACTGTCTGCCTGGCCACACCAGCACGGCGGTGGTCAGCACGAATTGAAGCAGCCAGCTGTTCTGCTGGCCGATCGTGTCGACCACCCAATGGTGCATGGCGGGAATCAGGTGCGATCCCATCTCCAGCGCAAACACCGGCAGCGTCAGCGCGAGCGCCACGACGAACGCCCGCTGCAGCCGGTGCGCCTCGGCGTCGCGCGCCTGCGACTGCCGCTCGGCGTGGTCGTCCTGGGCGGCGATGGGGCGGGCCTCGTAGCCCATCTTTTCCACGGCAGCGACCAGCGCCTGCGGCTGGGCAGCGACGGGATCGAAGGAGACGAGCGCGCGCTCGGTCGCGAGGTTGACTTGCGCCTGCGCAACCCCCGGGACATTCGTCAGGGCTTTTTCCACGCGTTTCACGCAAGATGCGCAGGTCATGCCTTCAATGGCAAGTTCCAGTTCGGAAAAAGGAGGTGGGTTTGCTGCGCGCATGGCTGTCTCTGTCTGAATGGGAGCACTCAGTTTCATCCTTCCCATCATGGGAAGGTCAAGCGCCATTCTATGCTTGACCTTGCCATAATGGGAACGTTTAACCTGCCCGTCATGGTGGCCGTGCGCCACCTTTGAACCTTTCGGAGAAAAACCATGACCATCGCGTTTCAAGTGCCTGACATGACCTGCGGCCATTGCGTCAAGACGATCACCAGCGCCGTCAACGACGCCGTCCCGGGCGCCGTTGTCGCCGTCGACCTGCCCACGCATCGCGTAACGATCACGGGAACCGACCAGGCCGACAAGGTCGAGGCGGCCATCCGCGACGCCGGGTACGAGCCCGCACGGCTCTGACGCTGACCATCGCGGCTTTGTGATAGTTTTCGTATTTCGGTAGATATTCAATCATTGTCTATAACTATCGATCAATTTAATTAATTAAATTGGATTGTTTGATAGCGCAGATTTATGATTCTTCTCATGGCGGATCGAAACCGCCAATTTATTTAGCTACCAAGGAGAAATTCGAATGCTGCAAAACCGCGAAGGCCAACGTGTTCCCAATGTGACGTTCCCCGTTCGTGAGGACAACACGTGGAAGAAGGTCACGACCGACGACCTGTTCAAGAATAAGACGGTCGTGGTCTTCTCGCTTCCCGGCGCGTTCACGCCGACCTGCTCGTCCACCCACCTGCCGCGCTACAACGAACTGGCCCCCGCGTTCTTTGCCGCCGGCGTGGACAGCATCGTCTGCGTGTCGGTCAACGACACCTTCGTCATGAACGAATGGGCCAAGGATCAGGAATCGGCCAACATCACGCTGCTGCCCGACGGCAACGGTGCGTTCACCGAAGGCATGGGCATGCTCGTCGACAAGAGCGACCTGGGCTTTGGCAAGCGCAGCTGGCGCTATTCCATGCTGGTCAAGGACGGTGTCGTCGAAAAGATGTTCATCGAGCCGGAAAAGGAAGGCGACCCGTTTGAAGTCTCGGACGCCGACACCATGCTGGCTCAC
>JAEYVD010000358.1 GCA_023432075.1 Pseudomonadota bacterium
GTGCGCAACCCTTTTTTATATGACCCGGGGGCGGGGTTCCCGGCGGGCCGCCGCCACGCTGCAGGAATGTTTATGAACGACGCCAATATTGCCGCCGCAGGCGCCCCGCCGGTGCTGCTCGATGTGAACGGCATCGAGGTGATCTACAACCACGTGATCCTGGTGCTCAAGGGCGTGTCCCTGCAGGTGCCGGAGGGCCGGATCGTGGCGCTGCTGGGCGCGAACGGCGCGGGCAAGACCACCACGCTGCGCGCGATCTCCAATCTGCTCAAGGGCGAACGCGGCGACGTCACCAAGGGCAATATCCAGTACCGCGGCCAGCGCATCGAAAAGCTGACGCCGGCCGAGCTGGTCAAGCGCGGCGTCGTGCAGGTGATGGAAGGCCGGCACTGCTTTGCCCACCTCACCATCGAGGAAAACCTGCTGACCGGCGCCTATACGCGCAACATGAGCCGCGGCGACACCACGGCCGCGCTGGAACGGGTCTACCAGTACTTCCCGCGCTTGAAGCAGCGCCGCACCAGCCAGTCCGGGTACACCTCGGGCGGCGAACAGCAGATGACCGCGATCGGCCGCGCGCTGATGGCCAACCCGAACATGATCCTGCTGGATGAACCGTCGATGGGTCTTGCGCCGCAGATCGTGGAAGAGATCTTCGAGATCGTGCGCGACCTGAACCAGCGCGAGCGCGTGAGCTTCCTGTTGGCCGAGCAGAACACCAACATCGCCCTGCGGTACGCCGATTACGGCTACATCCTGGAGAACGGTCGCGTGATGATGGACGGCGCGGCGTCCGACCTGGCGCAGAACGAGGACGTGAAGGAGTTCTACCTGGGCATCTCCAGCGGCGAACGCAAGAGTTTCCGAGACAACAAGTTCTATCGCCGCCGCAAACGCTGGCTGGCCTGATTCCCGACGCGGGCAAGCCAGCGCTTGCCGCATGGCGCCGGCAACGGCACCGCAAACCGGCACACGAGAAGGTGCGATCCCATGTCCGAGTTTTTCGATGACCTCGAAACCCGAGCGCCCGAGCAACGCGAGCGCGATCTGATGGCCGCCCTGCCCGGGGCGATTGCGCGGGCCATCGCGCGCGCGCCGGCCATCGCCGAGCAATTGCGCGGCGTGGACCCGGCCACGGTCACCTCGCGCGAGGCGCTGGCCCGGCTGCCGGTGCTGCGCAAGCACGAGCTGCTGGAACGCCAGCAGCACAGCCGCGATGACGCCGCCCGGCCCGCTGGGCCCGTCAAGGCCTTCGGCGGTTTTTCCGCGATTGGCTGGGGCGAAGCGATGCGGGTATTTGCCTCGCCCGGCCCGATCTACGAACCGGAAAGCGCGCGTTCGGATTACTGGCGCTTTGCGCGCGCCCTGTACGCGGCGGGCTTTCGCGCCGGCGAACTGGCCTACAACTGCTTTTCGTACCATTTCACGCCGGCCGGCTCGATGATGGAGACGGCCGCTCATGCGGTGGGTTGCACCGTATTCCCGGGCGGCACCGGGCAGACCGAACAGCAAGTGCGCGCGATCCAGGACCTGTCGCCCAGTGGCTACACGGGCACGCCCAGCTTCCTGAAGATCATCCTGGAAAAGTCCGATGAACTGGGCGTGAAGCTCGATTCACTGCGCCGCGCGCTGGTCTCCGGAGAGGCCTTCCCGCCGTCGCTGCGCGACTGGCTGGCGGCGCGCGGCATCGACGGCTACCAGGCGTATGGCAGCGCCGACCTGGGCATGATCGCCTTCGAGACGCCCGCCCGCGAGGGGCTGGTGGTGGGCGAGGACATCATCGTCGAGATCGTGCGCCCGGGCACGGGCGAACCCGTGCGCGACGGCGAGGTTGGCGAGGTCGTGGTGACCACGTTGAACCCCGATTACCCGCTGGTGCGGTTCGGCACCGGCGACCTGTCGGCGGTGATGCCGGGCATTTCGCCGTGCGGACGCACCAACACCCGCATCAAGGGCTGGATGGGACGGGCCGACCAGACGACCAAGGTGCGCGGCATGTTCGTACACCCCTCGCAGGTGGCCGACGTGGTCCGGCGGCATCCGGAAGTCCTGCGGGCGCGGCTGGTCATCAGCGGCAGCACCGGTTCGGACCGCATGGTGCTCAAGGTGGAGTCGCGCGAGCAGAACGATGACTTGGCCAAGCGTATCGCCGATTCGGCGCGCGACCTGACCAAGCTGCGCGCCGACGTCGAATGGGTGGCCGAAGGCGGCCTGCCGAACGACGGCAAGGTGATCGACGACATCCGCACGTACGAGTAAGGCGGCGGACGCGGGGTCAGGCGCCGCCGCGCCGGGCGCGTTCGATGATGGCGTGGATCGCCATCCCAGCAAGCATGGCGACCACAAAAATGCCGGCCTCGCCGACTCCGGCCGCCGTGGCGACGACGGCGGGTCCGGGACAGAATCCCGCCACGCCCCAGCCCACGCCGAACGCCAGGCTGCCGCCGGCCAACCGCCAGTCCAGCTGCGTGGCCTGCGGCCAACGCATGGGTTCGCCCGACAGGCTGGCGCGGCGGCGACGCAGCAGCGCAAATCCGATGCTGGTCACGACGACGGCGCCGCCCATCACGAACGCCAGGGTGGGATTCCACAGACCCGCCAGATCCAGAAAACCCAACACGCGGGCGGGATCGGCAAGCCCCGATACCAGCAGGCCGAATCCGAAGACGAGCCCGGCGGCAAACGCGTAGATCGCAGCCATTTCAGCCCCCCACCGCGTGCCGCAGCACATAGACCGTCAAGAAACCGGCCGCCATGAAGATCGCTGTCGCCACGAACGAGCGGCGCGATCCGCGGGACAAGCCGCACACGCCGTGGCCGCTGGTGCAGCCGGAGGCATATCGTGTGCCGATGCCGACGAGCAGGCCGGCCACGATCAGCCGGGGCGTGCTGGCATCGACGGTGATGGACGGCAGGGTGGCGAACAGCCGGTAGACCCACGGCGCGGCGCACATTCCCAGCAGAAAGGCCACGCGCCATCCCTCGCCGCGCGTCGGGGTGAAGAGACCGCCCACGATGCCGCTGATGCCCGCGATGCGACCGGCGCCAAGCATCAGCAAGACCGCGCCGGCGCCGATAAGAAGCCCCCCCGCCGTGCCGGCGAGCGGCGTAAAGGCAGACCAATCGACGTTCATTTGAGGGACTCCAGCGCGCGACCGCAGTACAGGCTGGACAGGGTCTTCATCACCTGGCTGACCTCGAAACTGGCCATCTGGTAGTAGACGTACTTGCCTTCGCGCCGGGTGGCGACGAGGCCTTCGTCGCGCAGCACGCCAAGCTGCTGCGAGAG
>JAEYVD010000257.1 GCA_023432075.1 Pseudomonadota bacterium
GATTTCGCCAGCTATCTGGATAGCCTGGAGAACGAGCCTGACTCGGCGGAGTGGGAAGATTTCATCAACGCGCTCACGACGAACCTGACCGCGTTTTTCCGCGAATCGCATCACTTTCCGATCCTGGCCGACTTCGCAAAGAAGCGCGGCGGGCCGGTTTCGGTCTGGTGCTGCGCGGCCTCGACGGGCGAAGAACCGTATTCGATCGCCATCACGCTGACCGAGGCCCTGGGGCCGCGGGGCGCCGGCTCGACCGTGCTGGCCACCGACATCGACACCAACGTGCTGCATCGCGCACGCATGGGCGTCTATCCGGACGAGCGCGTCGCGAAGATGGAAAGCGAGCGCCTGCGCCGGTTTTTCCTCAAGGGCCGCGGCGCGAACGAAGGGCATGTGCGGGTGCGCCCCGAGATCGCCGAGATGGTGCGCTACGAGACGCTGAACCTGTTGTCGCCCTCGTGGGGGATCACTGAGAAGTTCGACGTGATCTTCTGCCGCAACATCATGATCTATTTCGACAAGCCGACGCAGGCCAAGATCCTGGAGCGGTTCGTGCCGCTCATGAAGCCGGGCGGCCTGCTGTTTGCCGGCCATTCCGAAAACTTCACGTACATCAGCCGCGATTTCCGTCTGCGCGGGCAGACGGTCTACGAATGCGCAAATAAGGCCTGACCGGGCCAGGGCAGCAAACAAGATGAAGAAAATTAGCGTTTTGTGTGTGGATGACTCCGCGTTGGTGCGCGGCCTGATGACCGAGATCATCAACAGCCAGCCGGATATGGAAGTGGTTGCGACCGCGCCCGATCCCCTGGTTGCCCGCGAGCTCATCAAGCGCCACAACCCGGATGTGCTGACGCTGGACGTGGAAATGCCTCGCATGGACGGGCTGGATTTCCTGGAAAAGCTGATGCGACTGCGCCCCATGCCGGTGGTGATGGTGTCGTCCTTGACCGAGCGCGGCGGCGAAATCACGCTGCGCGCGCTGGAATTGGGTGCGATCGACTTCGTGACCAAGCCCAAGCTGGGCATCCGCGACGGGCTGCTTGAATACACGGAACTCATCGCCGACAAGATCCGCGCCGCGTCGCGCGCCAAGCTGCGCGCCCCGACGCCCCATACGGCGCAGGCCGCGCCGGCGCCCATGCTGCGCCGTCCGCTGTCCAGCTCGGAAAAGCTGGTGATCGTGGGCGCTTCCACCGGCGGCACCGAAGCCATCCGCGAAGTCCTGCAGCCGTTGCCGCCGGACAGCCCCGCGATCCTGATCACGCAGCACATGCCGGCCGGTTTCACGCGGTCGTTCGCGCAGCGCCTGGACGCGCTGTGCGCCGTGACCGTGCGCGAGGCCGTGCATGGCGAGCGGGTGCTGCCCGGTCACGTGTACCTGGCCCCGGGCGGTGAAATGCACATGCGCCTGGGCCGCAGCGGCGCCAACTATGTCATCGAGCTGGAAGCCAGCGAACCGGTCAACCGCCATCGTCCGTCCGTGGACGTGCTGTTCAACTCCGCGGCCGTCGCGGCGGGCAAGAACGCCATCGGGGTGATCCTGACGGGCATGGGCAAGGATGGCGCCACCGGCATGCTGGCCATGCATCGGGCGGGCGCCCACACGATCGCGCAGGACGAAGCAAGCTGCGTGGTCTTCGGCATGCCCCGCGAGGCCATCGCTATCGGGGCTGCAAGTGAAGTGGTGCCGTTGTCGGCGATGAGCGAACGCATTCTGACTCGCCTGGGCGACCGTGGGCACCGCGTTTAACGCGGGCTGACGCCACGATCGATCTCAAGCAAATTTTTTCTGGAGTGAAAGATGGTAGACAAGGGCCTGAAGATTCTGGTGGTGGATGACTTCCCCACCATGCGGCGGATCATCCGCAACCTGCTGAAAGAGCTGGGTTTCGAAAACGTGGATGAGGCAGAGGACGGCGCCATTGGCCTGGAGAAGCTGCGCAATGGCGGCTTCCAGTTCGTGGTGTCCGACTGGAACATGCCGAACCTGGACGGCCTGGAGATGCTCAAGCAGATCCGCGCCGACGCGTCGCTGGCATCGCTGCCGGTGCTGATGGTGACGGCGGAAGCCAAGAAGGAAAACATTGTTGCCGCCGCACAGGCGGGCGCCAACGGTTACGTGGTCAAGCCTTTCACCGCGGCGACGCTGGAGGAAAAGCTGAACAAGATCTTCGAAAAAATTGGCGGCTGAGGTGTGCGATGAGCTCAACGGAAACAGTTGACCCGACAGAGTCGCCCGATCTGATCCATCGCATCGCCTCGCTGACCCGCATGTTGCGCGACAGCATGCGCGAGCTGGGCCTGGATCAGGCGATCAAGGACGCCGCCAACGCGATTCCCGACGCCCGCGACCGCTTGCGGTATGTGGCGCAGATGACCGAGCAGGCCGCCAACCGGGTGCTCAACGCCACCGAGCAGGCCGGTCCCATCCAGGACAACATGGCCCGGTCGGCGCAGGCGTTGGATAGCCGCTGGCAGGAGTGGTATGACCAGCCGCTGGAAATGCCGGAAGCGCGCGAACTGGTGAAGGACACGCGTGCCTTCCTGGCCGACGTGCCCAAGCAGACGCAGCAGACGCAGTCCAAGCTCATGGAAATCATCATGGCGCAGGATTTCCAGGACCTTACGGGCCAGGT
>JAEYVD010000384.1 GCA_023432075.1 Pseudomonadota bacterium
AGCACAGGAGGCCAGCACCCCGTAAAATCCGGCGACAGCCCCCAACGAGAACAATCCGTGACCGATACTGCCGCCAACCGCCTCGCCCGCCTAGAGGCCAACCGCTCGCTGCTGACCCAGACCCTGCGGGGCATCGAGAAAGAAGGCCTGCGCGTGGACGAACAGGGCATCCTGGCCCGCACGCCGCACCCCGCCGGGCTGGGCTCGGCGCTGACCAACGAACACGTCACCACCGATTATTCCGAATCGCTGCTCGAACTCATCACGGGCACGCACCAGGACGTGGACGCGCTGCTGGCCGAGCTTGCCGATACGCACCGCCACGTCTACAGCGTGCTGGACCACGAGCTGATCTGGAACCAGTCCATGCCGGCCACGCTGCCGCCGGAACCTGACATCCCCATCGCCTGGTACGGCACGTCCAACACCGGCATGCTCAAGCACGTCTACCGCCGCGGTCTTGCTGAACGCTACGGCAAGACGATGCAGTGCATCGCCGGCGTGCACTACAACTTCTCGCTGCCCGAAGACCTGTGGTCCGTGTTGGACACGCAGCCCGGCTCCGCGCAGGACCGCCGCTCGCGCGGCTACATCGGCCTGATCCGCAACTTCACGCGCTATTCGTGGCTGCTGATGTACCTGTTTGGCTCGGCCCCGGCGCTGGCCAGCGATTTCCTGCAAGGGCAGGACCATCAGCTGGAAAAGCTGGGCGACCACACGTTGTACCTGCCCTACGCCACCAGCCTGCGCATGAGCGACCTGGGTTACCAGAACAAGGCGCAGTCGCAGCTCAAGCTCTGCTACAACGACCTGGACACCTTCCTTGGCCGCCTGTACGGCGCCGTGACGCAGCCCTGGCCCGAGTACCAGAAGATCGGCACGCATCGCAACGGCGAATGGATCCAGCTCAACACCAACGTCCTGCAGATCGAAAACGAGTACTACTCCAGCATCCGCCCCAAGCGCGCCACCGGCCGCTGCGAACGCCCCATCACCGCGCTGGCCGAGCGCGGCGTGCAGTACGTCGAAGTGCGCTGCCTGGATATCGACCCGTACTCGCCGGTGGGCATCGACGCGGCCACCGCGCGCTTCGTCGACGCCTTTCTCCTGTTCTGCACCGCCTCGGACAGCCCCTTCTTCCCCGCCAACGGTTACTGTCAGCGCAGCGCCGACAATTTCTCGGTCGTCGTCAAGGAAGGCCGCAAGCCCGGCCTCATGCTGGACCGCGAAGGCCAGTCGATCGGCCTTGCGCAGTGGGGCCACGAACTGCTCGACCAGATCGCGCCCTACGCCGCGCTGTACGACAGCGCGCTGGGCGGCACCGCCTATGCCGATGCGCTGGCCGCGCAACGCGCCAAGCTCGACCAGCCGGACACCACGCCGTCGGCGCGCTTGCTGGCCGACCTGAAGGACAGCGGTCTTTCGTTCCACGATTACTCGCTGGCGCTGAGCCGAAAGCAGGCCGATGCCCTGCGCGCCGAGCCGCTGCCGGCCGACGTGGCCGCAGCGTACGAGCAGGCCGCGGCGCAGTCCACCGCCGAACAGCTACGGCTGGAGCAGTCGGACACCGAAGATTTCGACACCTACGTCGAGCGCTATCACGCCGCGCTCAAAGCGCCGCGCAAATAAGGCGTATCGTTAGGGATCGGTTCGCGCCGCGCGCCATACGGCGGCCGGCGCCAGCCTTACCCGTCACATCAGGAGGTTTTCTTCATGCGCCGCACCGCAACATTCCTGCTGGCCCTGGCGGCCAGTTTCGCGGGCATTGCCCACGCCGCGCCGCCGCCCATGCAGACCGTGGAATCCGTCGATCTGAAACGCTACGTCGGGATGTGGTACGAAATCGCCAACTTCCCCATGTTCTTCCAGCGCAACTGCGTGGGAGACACCACCGCGGAATACACGGCGCACCCGGACGGCACGATCGGCGTGAACAACCGCTGCCGCACCAAGGACGGGGATATCGATTCTGCCTCGGGCACGGCCACGGTAGTTGAAGGCAGCAACAACGCCAAGCTCGAAGTCACGTTCTTCAAGCCGTTCAAGGGCGATTACTGGGTGATTGGCCTGGATCCGGAATATCGCTGGGCCGTCGTCGGCACGCCCGACCGCAAATACCTGTGGATCCTGTCGCGCTCGCCGCAACTGCCCAAGGAAGAACTGGACAAGGCGTTGGCCGCCGCCACGGCGCAAGGCTACCAGCTCGACGAGCTGCGCTATACGCCGCAGAAGTAAAAAACCTGGAAATAAAGACCGCGAAATTATGCGGTCTGCTCAGCCCGCGTAATCGCGGGCCAGCCTGACCACCGTCACGCCGGGCTTCAGCTGCCGCAGCGACGGCATGATCAGCGTGCAGTTGTCGTAGGGCGTGACAACCGGCTGCTCGTCGGCCCAGCCGATGGGCGATCCGGCCTTCTCGAACGTTTCCAGTCCCGACCAGGGGCCCGCAAAACGCACGTTCATGGACGGCGCCACCACGGCGTCCGTCACCTCCAGCACGCGCTGCTGCGCAGGGTCCGGCAGCAGCCAGCCTTCGGGCAGGTCGGACCGGTCGGCCACGCCCGACTCCACCAGCATCCGCGCCACCATGTCGCGCGCCACCTCGCGCGACGACAGGTCGCCATGAAATCCGCATTCGATCAGCAGCGCGCAGGCGTCTTCCCGGGCCGGATCGCCGAAGTGCTCGAAGTCGCGCATGCGCACCCCGTCCTTGTGGCCGGCATCCACGATCACGTGCTGCGGCGCCTTCAGGCGGCGGGCCAGCGCGATATTGCGCGGCAACACCCCCGTCAACAGCAGCGGCGCCCCCGGCTCGTGCATCGAATGCAGATCCAGCAGCCAGTCGGCGCGCCGCACCCACGGGCGCAGCGCAGCGCCGCGCTGGCGGTCGGGCGTCGTGGGATTGTCCAGGCGCTCGGCACTCCAGACGCGGTTCATGTCTTCCTGCACGAATCGCGAGGCATCGTGATTCGCCGCATCGAAGCGGTCGAACGCATCCAGATTGCAGAAGGCCAGCGTCAGGCTGCCGCGGCGCGGCCGCAGGCCCGACGCCAGCAGGTCCTTCAGCGCCCAGGCTCCGCACAGCTCGTTGCCATGCACCAGCGCGCTCACCATGAGCGCCCGTCCCGGAACACCCGAATCAAAGTGCCACACGCCGGGCGTGTCGGTATTGCCTGCGCGCTCGGCGGCGATGTCGGGAACGGGAAGCTTGAATTGCATGGTGATATCCGTGTGCTGCGAGGGTCTTTCGATGTCGTGATGTGCCGTGCGGCCTTATTGCGCCTCGATCTTGGCGGCCTTGACCAGCGCGGCGTACTTGTTGGTCTCTTCCGCCTGGAAGGCCACCGGGTCCACGCCCGGCTTGGCGACTTCGCCGCCGGCGTCCTGCATCTTGGCGCGGAACGTCTCGGACTTCAGCGACTCATCCAGCACGGCGCGCAGCTTGGTCACCACCGGCTCGGGCAGACCCGCCGGGCCGTACAGCGCGAACCACAGGTTGATGTCGACGGACTCGAAACCCTTGGTGGCGGCCAGCGGCGCGATCTCGGGCGCGGCGGGCGAACGCTTGTTCTCGGTCAGGCCCAGCGCGACGAT
>JAEYVD010000492.1 GCA_023432075.1 Pseudomonadota bacterium
GTCAGCCAGATCGTCATCCTGGCCTTCCTGATGTCGATCGTGGCGGGCATCGGCGGCAACTCCGGCAACCAGACCATGACGCTCATCATCCGGGCGCTGGCCATGGGCCGCATCACGGGCCGCAACCTGTGGCACCTCGTCAAGCGCGAGCTCTTCGTGACGCTGCTGGTGGGGCTGTGCGGCAGCGTGGTGGCCGCCCTGTTCGCGTGGGTGATCTCGCGCTCGGTCTCCATCGCGCTGGTGATGATGGCCGCCATGATCTGCAACATGCTGGTCGGCGCGTCGGTCGGCGTGCTGGTGCCCATGGTGCGCGCGCGATTCGGCAAGGATCCCGCGATGGGCTCGTCGGTGCTGCTCACCTTCGCCACCGACTCGCTCGGATTCTTCATCTTCCTGGGACTGGCCACCATCTTTCTGTTGTAGCGCCCCCGCCACGTCCCGCCGCCAGATCGGGCGGCAATGCCCCGGAATACGCGGGGCGACAGCCCCATGACAGGGAAGACGACACGCCCTCCGTTACAGTAACGGAACTGTCATCTTTCCCTGGGGCCCGCAATGACCGCCAGACTCCGCGCCGCGCTGTTTTGCCTGCTGTTGTCCGTTTTCACCGTTACCGCCCACGCTTGCGACGACATGCCTTCATGGGCCAAGTCCGCGTGCAACCGCATCGACCAGATCTGGACCGAAGGCGGCAACGATTTGTATGTCAGCGGCTACGCCTGGCACAACCGCGCCAAATACAGCGCCGAAAAGATCGACAGCTTCCGTGAATTGGCCTGGGGTGGCGGCTACGGGCGCAGCATCTACGACGAGGACGGCGATTGGCAGGGGCTGTACGCCATGGCGTTTCTGGACTCGCACTCGAAGGTGCAACCCATCGCCGGCTATGGCTTTCTGAAGATCGGTCAGGTCAGCGACAACTTCCGGCTTGGCGCGGGCTACACCGTGTTCCTCACCGCGCGCCACGACATCATGAGCTACGTGCCGTTTCCGGGCATCCTGCCGCTGGTCAGCGCCGGCTACAAGGACGCGATGCTCTACGCAACATACATCCCGGGCTCAAGCGGCGCGGGCAATGTGCTGTTCGTGTTTGGCCGCTGGCATTTCTGACCGCCTCAGAACGCGTGGCCCAACTTGCGCACCAGGTCTCCCAGGCGCCAGTCGTCGATGCCGTGCGCGCGCAGCGCACGCGCCGTTTCCACCACATAGTCCAGGCAAGGCCCGGAATGCCCGACCGCATTTCGCACGGACGCCAGCAGGCGGTCGTCGCACAGGTCAGCCGCGTATTCGCGGCAGGCCCGGTTCAACAGGAACACCAGTCCGCGCACGGGCGCATCGTCGGTGTGGCAGGTGAGCCAGCGCGGGCTGTAGGCGCCGGTAACCATCTCGCGGCGCCATAAGGCCTGAAAGACTTGCGGCACGTCGCTGGCCGCGACCTGAAAGGCGACGCCCCGGCAACAGCCGCCACGGTCCAGTCCAAATACCAGACCCGGATTGTCCGGCGATCCGCGGTGGTCATGCGACCACAGGCATAGCGAACGGTGATAACCGCGCACCGTGGCCAAGCGCCGTTCGCGCCAGGCAAAGCCGGGGTGCCATATCAGGGAGCCGTAGGCAAACACCCACAGATCGTCGACGCCGTTCCAGCCGGCCAGGAGGTCATCCACCGATGCTGCTTGCCGCGTTTTCTGCAATCCGGCGCAGCCGGCGGGCACTGCCAACGACATAGGGTCCTCTGATATCCCGATTCACTCCAAGACTGGAGTGAGCGATATCCTACGCCGCCCCTCACGCAAAAGCATTGCCAGATTGGGCCCGTGCAACGCACAGAAAGAAATTTGCATCCGCGGCGGCGCGGGCGGCAGAAAAAAATTTGCGCGCCGCGCGCCTACACCGCGTTCAGCGGCAATTCCGTGGTGCTTTTGATGACTTCCATCGAGAAGCTGGCGCTGACGTCCAAGAGGTCCACGGCCCCGATCAGCCGGCGATAGAAGCGGTCATAGGCCGCCATGTCCTCGACCACCACCTTCAGCAGATAGTCGACGTCGCCCGCCATGCGGTGGAATTCGACGACGTTGGGCAACGCCATCACCGCGTTGATCAGGCTCTGCGTCCACTTCTCGTTGTGCTGGCTGGTGCGGATGGACACGAACACCGTCAGGTTCAACCCCAGCGCGCGCGGGTCCAGAAGGATGGCGTTGCGTGCGATCACGCCGTCATCCTTCAGCTTCTGGATGCGACGCCAGCACGGTGTCACGGAAAGATTGACCTGCTCGGCCACTTCGGCAACCGAACAGGTGGCGTCCTTCTGCAGCAGCGCGAGTATCTTGAGATCCGTCTGATCCATGGATGTCCTTGACGCCATCAGTAAGTCCCGGGGTAGCCGCCCCCGTCGATCAGCAGATTCTGCGCCGTCATGTAGCCCGCGTGGGCCGAGCAGACGTAGGCGCACAGCGCGCCCAGTTCCTCGGGCTGGCCATAGCGGCCGGCGGGATTGCTGCGCGCCCGCTCGTCCCACAGCTGCTCGAACGTCTTGCCGCCCTGCTCCACCATGCCCTGGATGTGCCGGGTCTGCGCATCCGTGGCAAAGGCGCCCGGCAAGAGATTGTTGATCGTGACGTTGTGACGCACGGTCTGGCGCGCCAGGCCGCCCACGAAGCCGATCAAGCCCGAGCGCGCGCCATTGGACAGGCCCAGCTCGGCATGCGGCGCCTTCACGCTGCGCGACACGATATTGACGATACGGCCAAAGCGACGCTCGACCATGCCGTCCACCACGCGGCGGATCATGTCGATGGGTCCCAGCATCATGGCGTCCAGCGCGGCGATCCAGTCGTCGCGGGACCAGTCCCGGAAGTCGCCCGGCAGCGGGCCGTCGGCGTTGTTGATCAGGATGTCGGGATGCGGACAGGCGGCGATTGCCGCGTCGCGCCCCTGGGGGAGCGTCAGGTCGGCGGACACCCAGCCCACGCCGACGCCGGTTTCACGCGATATCTCGGCCGCGGCCTCCTCCAGCGTCTTCGGATTGCGCGCGGCGATGGTCACCGCCACGCCCTCGCGCGCAAGCTGCAAGGCGCAGGCTCGTCCCATGCCGCGGCTGCCGCCAAACACCAGTGCCTTCCTGCCGCTGATCCCCAGGTCCATGCCCGCCCCTTCTGCTGTCGCGTTGACGGCGCCGGGCTCCCGCAGCCCGCCGCTCCGAAGCGGTCCAGTATAGGAGCGCGCCCGCCGGCATGGAATTTTTTTCTAATCCGCCCGGTCAAGAAAAATGGGGCCCCGCGAAGGGCCCCATCGGCAATGCAGCGAATGCGGCTAGCGCATCAGCCCATCCATTGGCTCACGGGCGCCGCGGCGTCTTGCAGCGGCTGCGTCACCACGTCGATCAGC
>JAEYVD010000281.1 GCA_023432075.1 Pseudomonadota bacterium
GAGCGCATCAACCCCCAGGAGCGCATCATGTCAGACACCAATTTCGTCATTCTGTATGTGGAAAAACCGCAGGCCAGCGCCGCCTTCTACAGCGCGCTGCTGCAGCGTCCGCCCATCGAATCCTCGCCTACCTTTGCGCTGTTTGCGCTCGACTCCGGATTGATGCTGGGATTGTGGTCGCGCTACACGGTGGCGCCCGCTGCGGCAGGACGCGGCGGCGCGTCCGAACTGGCATTCACCGTGGCGGATGCCGACGCGGTCAACCAGCGTCATGTGGACTGGAGCCTGCGCGGCCTGCCCATCCTGCAGGCGCCTACCGACATGGACTTTGGCCGAACCTTCGTGGCGCTGGATCCCGACGGCCATCGCCTGCGGGTTTTCGCCCCCGCGCCGGAACCGGACGCCGTCCGGACAGAGCGCGCGGTCGCCGCCGTTTGACGGCATATTGACGGCCGTATTGGCCGCAAACGGCCGCTTGACGGCAAACGGCCGCGCCCTTGAGCGCGGCCGCCGATAATGCATCACGCACGCTGCCGGCGCGCGCTCATGGCCACCGCTTCGCCGCGCTTCTTGAACAGCAGGTAATACGCCGCGGCCAGCAGCACAAGGAACGGCACGCCAAACACCAACGTCAGCTTGAAGACGCTGGTGAAGTACGTGGTCACCAGAATCGCCAGCATCGCCCCCGCGCCCAGCAGCGTCAGCACCGGAAATCCCGGCATGCGGAATGACAGCTTCGCGCCGCCCTCACGCACCCAGCGGCGGCGAAAGAAGTAATGCGTGACAAAGATCATCATCCAGGTAAAAAGCGCACCGAACATCGAGATGGCCATCATCAGCGTGAAGGCCGTTTCCGGATACAGCACGTTCAGCACCGTGGCGATGGCGATGCCGCTGGTGGACAGCAGCAGTGCGTTCAGCGGCGTGCCGTTGCGGGACAGCCGGCCCATCGCCGACGGCGCGTGGCCCGCCCGCGACAAGCTGAACATCATGCGCGTGGTGATGTAGAGCTGGCTGTTCATGGCCGACAGCGCAGCCACCAGCACGATGAAATTGATGACGCCCGCCGCCCCCGGAATATCCAGCACCTGCATCACCTTCACGAAGGGGCTGCCGTCCTTGCCGGCTTCATTCCAGGGCACAATGGCCAGGATCAGCGCCAGCGTCAGCAGATAGAACACGACCAGCCGGACGATGGTGGCGCGAAACGCCTGCTTGACCGCACGTTCCGGGTCTTCGGCTTCGCCGGCCGCCACGGCGATCATCTCGACGCTCAGATAGCTGAAGATCGAGATCACGACCGCGATCCACATGCCCCACACGCCGTTCGGAAAGAACCCGCCATGCGCGGTGTAGTTCGCGGTGCCGTACTGCGGATCACCCCAGACCACATAGGCGCCCAGGATGATGAACCCCACGATGGCGCTGATCTTGATGGTCGAGAACCAGTACTCGATCGTGCCGAATGCCTTGACGCTCAGGGCATTGATGAGGATGAGCGCCGCCGAGAACACGCAGACCCACTGCCATCCCGGCACGCCGGGAAACCAGAAGGCCATGTACTTGGCCACCGCCGTGACCTCGGTGCCCACCGCCAGCACCACGCAGGACCAGTACGCATAACGCACCAAAAAGCCCGCAAGCGGGCCGATGTAGTGCTCGGCGTAGGCGCCGAACGAGCCGGACGTGGAATGCGCAACCGTCATTTCCGCCAGGCAGGCCATGAGCAGCAGCGTGATGACGCCGCCGATGGCATAGCTGATGAGCACGCTGGGACCGGCAAAGCCGATGGCGAATTTGCTGCCCAGGAACAGCCCCGTGCCGATGGCCCCGCCGATGGCGATCATGCTCATCTGGCCGGACGTCAGCCGGCGCTTGAGTCCCTGTTCGCGTTCGGCGATCTGGCCGAACCCCTTCTGTTGTTGCATTGTCTCCTCCTGTACTGCGCATTCTTGTTGGATGTACGGCCCCCCGGGGGCCGGCGCGATGAGGCCTGATTTCAGCGATCAGGTCACGGCGGACCGCTGCTTGAACTCGGGCTTGTCCCACGCGCGGGTATCCAGCACGTCCTTCAGGATGTCGACCGCGTCCCACACGTCGGCGTAGCCGAAATACAGCGGCGTCAGGCCGAAACGCAGGACTTCCGGCTCGCGGTAATCGCCGATCACGCCGCGCGCGATCAAGGCCTGCATGACTTCAAAGCCGTTGGGATGGCGAAAGCTCACGTGGCTGCCGCGATCGGCATGCGTGCGCGGCGTCACCAGCGTCAGCGGGTGGCCGGCGCAACGCGACTCGACCAGCTCGATGAAAAGGTCGCCCAGCGCCAGCGACTTCTTGCGGACTTCGTCCATGCCGGCGGCGTGCGCCACGTCCAGGCCGCACTCGACCAGCGACAGCGACACGATGGGCTGCGTGCCGCACAGGTAGCGGCGGATGCCGCCCGCGGGCTCATAGGCCACGGCCATGTCGAAGGGGCGGCTGTGTCCCCACCAGCCGGACAGCGGCTGCCAGAAATCCTTGGTATGGCGCGGCGCGACCCAGATGAAGGCCGGTGAACCCGGGCCGCCGTTCAGGTACTTGTACGTGCAGCCCACCGCGAAGTCGGCGTTGGCGCCATTCAGGTCGACGGGCACCGCGCCGGCCGCATGCGCCAGGTCCCAGATGGCCAGCGCGCCGCGCTCGTGCGCCTGCGCCGTCACGGCGGCCATGTCGTGCATCTGGCCGCTGCGGTAATTGACGTGGGACAGCAGCATGACAGCGACGGAATCGTCCAGCGCCTTGTCCAGCGGCAGGTCGTCGTCGATCAGGCGCATTTCGTAGCCCTGCTGCAGCAGGTCGATCATGCCCTGGATCATGTAGAGATCGGTGGGGAAGTTGTCGCGCTCGGACAGGATGACGCGGCGCGCGGGTTGTTTGTGCTGCTGGATGCGCAGCGCGGCGGCCAGCGCCTTGAAGATGTTGAGCGACGTGGTGTCGGTGACGACCAGTTCGCCTTCACGCGCGCCCAGCAGGCGGCCCAGCTTGTCGCCCAGGCGCGCCGGCAGGTCGAACCACCCCGCCGTGTTCCAGCTGCGGATGAGACCGTTGCCCCATTCGTCCGCGATGACCTGCGCGGCGCGGGCGGCGGCGGTCTTGGGCAGGACGCCCAAGGAATTGCCGTCCATGTAGAGCACGCCGGGGGGCAGATCGAACTGTTCTTTCACGCGGGCCAGGGGGTCCTGGCGATCGGCGTTGACGCAGGCTTCACGAGTGTTCATGTTCCGTTCCTTCCAACTGGATTCCGGATACATGCTATCAGCGCACTTGGTCCGAAAAATTGCAAAATCGGTCGTGACTTACCCGAGTTTTCCGCATTAAATTGCATTCACCATCAATTTTTCGAACTGGATTGCGCCATGCAGATCGACGCCATAGACCAGCGCATACTTGCCCGCCTGCAGGAGGACGGGCACCTCAGCAATCAGGACCTGGCCGAACAGGTGGCGCTGTCGCCGTCCGCCTGTCTGCGCCGCGTGCGCGCGCTTGAAGAAGCCGGGCTCATCCGCGGATACCGAGCGATGCTGGACGCCGAAAAACTGGGCTTCGAGCTGGAGGCCATCGTCCATGTGTCGCTGGACCAGTCGCGCGCCGGCTGGCACGAGGAATTCATGGCGGGCATCGCACTGCACGACGAGATCACCGAAGCCTGCATCGTGACAGGCGCGTCCAATTACATCCTGACCGTACGCACGCGCAACCTGTCTGCGTTTTCGAATTTTGTCGAGGACAAGCTCAGCAAGATCCCGGGCGTGCGCGATCTGTGCTCGCACATCGTCATGCGCAAGGTGAAGAACCGCGAAGGCATGCTGCCGCTGGCAGCCTGGCGCTAGCGGTTTCCGTCCGCTGTCCGCAACCGGAACGCGCTATACCGGCGCGTGCTCCAGAAACCCGAACACCGTCACGAAATGGCAGGCCGTGCCGGCCATGACGAAAAGGTGCCAGATGCCGTGCGCATGCCGCCAGCGTTGGTCGTTGGCGTAGAACAGCGTGCCGCAGGTATAGATGGCGGCGCCCGCCAGCAGCCACGTCAGCCCCGCCGTCGACAGCGCCCCCGCGATGGGCGCGGCGAAGGCCACGCCCAGCCAGCCCATCGCCAGGTACAGCGGCAAGGCGGGTGGCGCGTGGCGCGCCCACCAGAGTTCGCGGCTGATGCCCACGAAGGCCAGCAGCCAGATCGCCACGCCCATCGCGGCGCCCCACCGATGGTCCACGGGGCCAAACGCCAGCGGCGTGTACGTGCCCGCGATCAGCAGGTAGATTGCGCAGTGGTCCGCCTTGGCCCACATTTCCTTGCGCCGCCCTCGCGAGCAATGGAACAGGGACGACGACGCATACACCGCAATCATCGACGCCGCGAACACCGCGCAGCTGATGATCTGGCGCGTGTCCACCCGCAGCTCGGCCGCGCGCGTGATCAATGCGCCGGATGCCAGCACCGCCAGCGCCAGCCCGGCCAGATGCGTCACGCCATTGAGTCGTTCGCCTTCCTGCATGTGCGCCCCCGCGCCGGCGGCATGCCGGCGCCTGTCATCATGGCGCGCTTATATGACAGCGGCGGGACAGCGGCATCACCCCACGAAATCCACTGCGGCCGGATAGCCTTCGATGGCGCGCGCGGCCAGGACTGCGCGTTGCACGGCGATCGCCATCGCCTCGGCCGCCATGACGCCCAGCAGCATCACGTTGGCCGTCTTGCCCGACGCGCCCGTGCCCAGCGCAAAGATCGTGTCGCCGTCGAGCATGGTGTGGATGGGGTTGATCGTACGGGCCAGGCCATCATGCGCCATGCCGGCGATCTTCTGGGCTTCGGCCTTGGTGAGCCGCGCATCGGTGGCCACCGCGCCGATGGTGGTGGCCGCGCCCGCACGCATGGACTTGGGCAGATCGCCCGCCAGGATGGCCGCGCGGGTGTCGTGCAGCGACCTGCCGTCCGCCGTGCGCGCGCCGGCCAGGATGCGCCCGGTAGCGGGGTCCAGCACATCGCCCACCGCGTTGACCGCGACAATTGCCCCCACCGTCACGCCCGCCACGGTCAGTGACGCGCTGCCGATGCCGCCCTTCATGGCGCGCTGGGGACCATACAGTTTGCCGACGGTCGCCCCCGCCCCCGCGCCCACATTGCCTTCGTGCGGCGCGTCGGCGGTGGCCGCCCGGCAGGCCTGATAGCCCGCGGCGGCATCGGGCCGCACCGACGCATCGCCCACCCCCAGGTCGAACAGCACCGCGCTCGGCACGATGGGCACGAAGGCCACGCCGACATCAAAGCCAATCTTCTTTTCTTCCAGATAGCGCATCACGCCCGAGGCTGCGTCCAATCCGAACGCGCTGCCGCCCGTCAGCACGATCGCGTGCACCTTGTCGACCATGTTGATCGGATTGAGCAGGTCGGTCTCGCGCGTGCCCGGCGCCGCGCCGCGCACGTCCACGCCGCCCGTCGCGCCCG
>JAEYVD010000285.1 GCA_023432075.1 Pseudomonadota bacterium
CGGCAGCGCCGGCATGCGCGCCGCGACCGCGGCCTCCAGGGTGGCCGGGGCGGGGCGATCTTCCCAGGTGAAACCGCCGTCGGCATCTACCGCCACGCCGCGTTCCAGCACCTGGCCGGCGTCGCTCCAGACAAAAAGAGAAACCGGCATCGCGTCCAGCACTTCGTTGGCCAGCACGCATCCCGAAAACGCGTGGGGCAGGGCGTCCAGCCATTGCACGCGGTCGCCGAAGGGCGCCAGCCGTTCGGCCTGGCGGGCGCGCAGGTCCGCCGACACTTCCAGGATCAGGTAACGCGTATCGGACAGACCCTGTGCATCCAGTTCGTGCAGCACGCCTTCGGCGAGCGCCCCGGTGCCGGCCCCGAATTCCAGCACGCTACGCGTGTCCGTCTGGCGCAGCACCTCGGCTGCCTGGCGCGCCAGCGTGCGCGAGAACAGCGGCGTGAGCTGCGGCGCGGTCACGAAGTCGCCAGCGGGCGTTTTGCCGCCATCGTCGGCGTCGGCCAGCTTGACGTTGCCTGCCGCGTAATAGCCCAGTCCCGGCGCGTACAGGGCTTCGGCCATCCAGTGGTCGAACGGCAGCCAGCCTCCGCTTGCCGCGATGGCGGCGCGCAGGTGAGCGGCCGTGGCGTCGCTGTGTTCGGGTGCGGCGGGGGATAGGGGAGGCAGATTGGCGGGGGCGGGGCGTTGCATGGGCGGATGGTACGGGGCAAACCGGCATTTTCCCAAAAAAAAGCCCCGCGGCATGGCCGCGGGGCTTTTTTCGGATCAGACGGGCAGATTAGCCGCGGCGATCGGTCGACTTGGTGAAACGCTTGGCGGGGCCGCCGGGGCGCTTGTCGAACGAGGGCTTGCCACGGAAGCCGCCTTCGGGACGGTCGCCGCCGCGGAAGCCGCCTTCGCGCTGAGGACGGTCGCCGAAGCTGGGACGGTCGCCAAAGCTGGGGCGCGCGTCGCGATCGCCACCGCGGAAACCGCCTTCACGGGGGCCGCGCTCGCTGAACGGACGGGCGTCGCGCTGGGGACGGTCGCCGTAGCTGGGGCGGTCGCCAAAGCTGGGACGCGAATCGCGGTCGCCGCCACGGAAGCCGCCTTCACGTTGGGGACGGTCGCCGAAGGGGCGATTGCCCTGGTAGCCGCCTTCGCGCTGCGGACGATCGCCGAAGCTGGGACGGTCGCCAAACGAACGCTGCGGGCGGTCGCCGAACGGACGGTCTTCAAAGGAACGGTTGCCCTGGTAGCCGCCGTCGCGCGGCTTGAACTCGCCACGCGGACCGCCGAAGGAACGGCCTTCACGCGGGGCGCCATCGCGGCCGCCGTCGCGGTTGCCAGCAAAGCCGCCCGCATGACGCGAACCGCCGAAGCCGCCAGGACGCTTGCCGAACGGCTTGCCAAAGGGCTTGCCGCCACCGCCACCGGTGGACGGACGCGGGGTGCGCTTGGGTTCCAGGCCGGCGATCACTTCAGGCGTGATCGACTGGCCGATGTAGTGCTCGATACGGCGGACCTTGTGGCGCTCGGAATGCGTGGCCAGCGTGAAGGCCAGGCCGCTGCGGCCGGCGCGGCCCGTACGGCCGATGCGGTGCACGTAGTCTTCAGCCTGCATCGGCAGGTCGAAGTTGACGGCGTGGCTGATGCCTTGCACGTCAATGCCGCGGGCAGCCACGTCGGTGGCCACCAGGATGCGCAGCTGGCCGCGTTGCAGTTGCGACAACGTGCGGGTGCGCTGGCGCTGGTTCATGTCGCCGTGCAGGGCGGCGGCGGCAAAGCCCTGGTCGGCCAGGCGGTCGGCCAGGTCGTCCGCGCCGCGCTTGGTCGACGTGAAGACGATGGCCTGATCCAGCGAGGCGTCGCGCAACACGTGGTCCAGCAGCTGCATCTTGTGGCTGGCGTCGTCCGCGTACAGCAGGCTTTGCGTGATGTTGGTGTGCTTTTCCTTGGCGCCGGCGATCTCGATGCGCTGCGGCTCGCGCATCATGCGCGCGGCCAGCTTGGCAACGGTGCCGTCCAGGGTGGCCGAGAACAGCAGCGTCTGGCGCTCTTGCGGCAGGCGCTCGATGATGGTCTCGATATCTTCGATGAAGCCCATGTCCAGCATGCGGTCGGCTTCGTCCAGCACCAGGGTGTGCACGGTGTTGAGCTTGACGCGGCCCGATTGCAGGTGATCGATCAGGCGGCCGGGGGTGGCAACCAGCACGTCGACGCGACGCGACAGCGCCTTCAGTTGCGCGCCGTATGGCATGCCGCCCACGACGGTCGCGGTGCGCAGGTCGGCCAGCTTGCGGCCGTAGGTGGCGGTTGCGTCCGTGACTTGCAGGGCCAGTTCGCGGGTCGGGGTCAGCACCAGCACTTGCACGCCGACACCCTTGTTGGCGGGCATCTGTGCAATGCGGTGCAGGGCGGGCAGCATGAAGGCCGCGGTCTTGCCGCTGCCGGTCTGCGAGGACACCATCAGGTCATGGCCGGCCAGCGCTTGCGGAATGGCAGCGGCTTGAACGGTGGTGGGGGTGGTGAAGCCAGCTTCTTGAACGGCCGACAACAGAGCGGGCGCGAGACCCAGGGTTTCGAAAGACATTACTTTCCCTTGCCGCAATCAATGCGACGCAGTGCTTGGTCGGGCCAGGGGATTAGGCGGCCGGATCCAGGCGACGGTTGATGGAGCATCGTGCCGACCGGATCAACCATGCGCGTGGCGCGTTCTCTTGTACTGATGGAACGCAGGGCGAAAGGAAAGGGGTCAGGAATCGATGATAGTTCGGCATGAGGCCGGGGATTGTTTCCCGGCGGACTGCAAAAAATTCCGCTAAATCAAGGCGGTAAATGCCGAACTCGTTTTGTGCAGTGCGGCGATCATAACCTGAATTCACCCTGCGAGGGAATTATTTTTTTGTCCAGCCCCCAATCAATAGGGTTTTTCCCTTGGTTTTCCAGCCACGCGTTGGTGGCCCGGAAATGACCGCAGCCCAGGAACGGCACCGG
>JAEYVD010000732.1 GCA_023432075.1 Pseudomonadota bacterium
ACCCAGGCAGCTGTAGCTGGCGACCCTAACTCTTGAAAAAGACTCGACCGAGTCTAGGAAAGCACCATGAAAGAAGGCATTCACCCCGAATACCGCGAAGTCGTCTTCGCCGACCTGCAAACGGGCAACAAGTTCATCACCCGTTCGACCGTCCAAACGCGCGAAACCGTTGAACTCGACGGCAAGACGTACCCGCTCTTCAAGTGCGACGTGACCTCCGAATCGCACCCGTTCTACACTGGCGCCCAGACCCGCATCGTCGAAACCGGCCGCGTGGAAAAGTTCCGCGCCCGCTTCGCCCGCACTGCTGGCACGGTCAAGTCCGCTTCCTGATCCTGTTGCTCCTGCGGGAGTCACAGCAAAAAGGCAGCCTTCGGGCTGCTTTTTTTTCCCCCCTTGACGCCGGACAATCGGTCAGGGGGTGGCGCATCCCGACCACTCGGTTACATTAACGCCCGTGTCCCCACTTTCCATTTCCACCCCGGCCCGGCTGACGTCGGTCGCCACCGCAAAACTGCCCCGCCTCATCCTGCTGGGCCTGTCCCTGGCCTATATCGTGGCGGGGCTGTTCATGCGCGACCCGTGGAAAACCGACGACGCGGTCGGACTGGCGACCATGATCACCGCGATCCGCGAAGGCGGCCTGACCTGGCTGCTGCCGCAGGTGGGGCATCTGGCCCACGCCGAGGAAGGTCCGCTGATCACGTGGGTGGGGGCGATCAGCATCTGGCTGTTTGGCCCGTTCATCGGCGACATCACCGCCGGGCGGCTGCCCAATCTGCTGTGGTTCGGCATCACGGCCTCCAGCGTGTGGTACGGCACGTATCTGCTCGGCCGCCGCGCCGAAGCCCAGCCGCTGGCGCTGCCCTTCGGCGGTGAACCAGAGCCCCGCGACTACGGCCGCATGCTGGCCGACGCCGCCCTGCTCCTGCTGCTCGCCACCGTCGGCATCCTGCAGCGCACCCATGAAACGACGGTCATGCCCGCGATCATGGCCTGCCAGGCGCTCGCGTTCTATTCGCTGGCCCGCACCGTTGACCGCCCCGTCACGGGCGCCACCACGCTGGGCATTGCGCTGGCCGCCAGCTTCCTGGCGCGCGGCTGGGTGGGCGCCCTGCCCATCATGATCGGCGCGGCGCTGGCGTTCTATCCCCGCAGCCCGCTCTGGAAATGCAAGCGCTGGCTGCTCTGGGCCGCGGTGCTGGCCGCCGGCCTGATCCTCGCCTGGTGGATTCCGGCCAGCCACGGCAGCGAATACTGGATCCGCAACTGGAAGACCTGGAATCTGTCGTCGTTCGCCATCCCCGGCCTGCACGACGCCGCCCGCACGCTGCGCGACCTGCCGTGGTACCTGTGGCCGACCTGGCCGCTGGCACTGCTGGCCATCTGGCGCTGGCGCGCCTGGATCTACGCCCCGCACATCTGGGTGCCCCTGATGCTGCTGGCGTGCTCGACCGTCATCCTGTTCTTCGTGGACGAGGCCGGCGATTCCGAATTCGTGCTGCTGGCCGTGCCGTGCGCGGTGCTGGGCGCGTTCTCGCTGCCCACCCTGCGCCGCGGCGTGGTGAACACGCTGGACTGGTTTGCCGTCATGTGCTTTTCGCTGACCGTGGCCACGGCCTGGCTCGGTTGGGTGGCGCTGCATTTCCATTGGCCTGCGCAGATTTCCCGCAACATCGCCCGTCAGACCACCGGCTATGAGCCCGTGATCTCGTGGGTGGCCTTTGCCCTGGCCGTCCTTTTCACGCTGGGGTGGATCGTCCTGGTCGTATGGCGGCTGCGCGTGCGCCCGCAGGCGCTGTGGCGCGGCACGGTGCTGTCGGCTGGCGGCCTGACCGTGACCTGGATCCTGCTGGTGCTGCTGTGGCAACCCGCGGTGGACTACGCGCGCAGCTATCGCACCGTGTCTGGCCAGCTGGCTGAGGCCATCGCGCAGCACAAGCGTCCCGGCGAGTGCATCCGCGGCCTGAGCCTGGGCAGCGGGCAACGCGCCTCGTTCCTCATCTTCAACAACCTGTCGTTCCCGTTCGACACGCGCTGCACGCTGGTCCTGCAACAGACCACCAACCAAAGCCTGCGCGACGGCACCGCTGCCTACAGCGAAGGCGCCGAAGTCCTCTGGCAAGGCGGCCGCCGCGCCGACCGTTCCGAAACCTTCCGCCTGCTGCGCACCGGCGCCAAGCCATGACCCCTGCCATGACGGCGCCGATGACCTTCGGCGCCACCCTGCGCGGGATCCTCAAGCAGGCCTGGCCCGTGCTCATCAGCCAGTGGGCCAGCATTTCGTTCGGCGTGCTGGATACCGCCATGACGGGGCATTCCAGCCCCGACGACCTGGCGGCGATGGCGCTTTCCGCTTCCATCTACATCACGATCTTCGTCGGCCTGATGGGCGTCGTGCATGCCCTGATCCCGATCCTGGCGCAGCAATTCGGCGCCGGCAACAACCTGGAAGTCGGCAAAAGCTGGGGCCAGGGCGTGTGGCTGGCGCTTGGCCTGTCGGTCGTGGGCGCGGTGCTGATGCTGTTTCCGGACATGTGGCTCTTCATGTCGGGCGATGTTGCCCCCGGCGTGCGCGACCGCATCGCGTCCTACCTGCAGGCGCTGGTCGTGGCCCTGCCCGCCGCGCTGGTGTTCCGCACCATCTATGCGCTGGGCACCGCGGTGTCGCGGCCCAAGCTCGTCATGGCCATCAACCTGTCCATCATCGGCTTCAAGGCGCTGTTCAACTGGATCTTCATCTACGGCAAGC
>JAEYVD010000815.1 GCA_023432075.1 Pseudomonadota bacterium
ACATGGGCATCACCATGCTGGAACTCATGCCCATCGCCGATTTTCCGGGACATCGGAACTGGGGCTATGACGGCGTGCTGCCGTATGCGCCCGACACGGCGTATGGCTCGCCGGACGATTTGAAAAACCTGATCGATACCGCGCATGGTTTGGGCATGGGCGTGATGCTGGACGTGGTTTACAACCACTTCGGCCCGGACGGCAATTACCTGTCGGCCTATGCCGCGCCCTTCTTCCGCACCGATATCGACACGCCGTGGGGGGCTGCCATCGACTTCCGGCAGGAGGCCGTCAGCACGTTTTTCAAGGAAAACGCGCTGTACTGGCTGACCGAGTACCGCTTTGACGGCCTGCGCCTTGACGCTGTCCATGCCATCGCCGGACACGAGTGGCTGCACGAGCTGGCCGGCTTTGTGCGCGACAACGTCTCGGCCGAGCGCAACGTGCATCTGGTCGTGGAGAACGACGACAACCGGGCCAGCTTGCTGCGCGGCGATTTCGAGGCCCAATGGAACGACGATGCGCACCACGTGCTGCACCATCTGCTGACCGGCGAATCGCGCGGCTACTATTCCGACTACGCCGAAGCGCCCGCGCAGGCGCTGGCGCGCTGCCTGGCCGAAGGCTGGGTATATCAAGGCCAACCCTCGGCCTACCGGGGCAACCAGCCGCGCGGCGAGCGCAGCGCCGACCTGCAGCCCACCGCCTTCGTGCTGTTGCTGCAGAACCATGACCAGACCGGCAATCGCGCGCGCGGGGAACGGCTGACCGAGCTGGTGGAGAACCCCCAGCGTCTGCGCGCGGCCGTCGTGCTGCAATTGCTTGCGCCGCAGATTCCGTTGATCTTCATGGGCGAGGAACGCGGGTCCCGCGCGCCTTTCCTGTACTTCACGAGCCACACCGATCCGGAACTGGCGCAAGCCGTGCGCGATGGCCGGCAACGCGAGTTTTCTGCCTTCCCGGAATTTGGCGGTAATTTTCCCACCGAACCGCTGCCCGATCCCAACGACGAGGCCACCTACCACGCCAGCTACCCCTGGCAGGATGAGCCGGATGCAGCGCAGTGGATGCGCGACTACTCGGCGCTGCTGCAACTGCGCGCCCGCATGATCGCCCCGCGCCTGGCGGGTGCGGTCAGCCTGGGCGCCGCGGCGGTCGGCGATCGCAGCGTGTTCGCGCGATGGGAACTGGCCGATGGCGCCCGGCTGACGGTCTACGCAAACCTGGGGCCGAATCCCCAGGTGATGCCCGATTCGCTCATGCCCGGTCCGGACGTATTCACGACCCTGCTGTTCGAGTCGCCTGCGGGCGGACGGGACCGGCTCGCCCAAGGCGAGCTGTGCCCGGACTGCACCGTCTGGCTGCTGGAGGAACCGGCATGAAGCGCGCCAATGCCGAGCCGGACGGCTTGTCCGCGCTGGCCGCCGAAGCCGGCATCGCGGAACATTGGTCCGATGCGCGCCAGCGCCCGCAACGCGTGGCGCCGGAAACCTTGCGCGCGCTGCTGGCGGCGATGGACCTGCCGGCCGAGACGGCCCGGGATATCGAGGACAGCCGCCGGCGGCTGGCGGAACAGGCCGCGGACGCGCTGCCGCCCATGCTGGTGACGCGAAGCAACGCCCGCACCCCGCTGCCCAAGTCCGCGCGCGGCCCCTATCGCATCCTGTGCGAATCCGGCCACATTCTGAACGCCAACATTCAGTTGGGCGCGGACGGCATCCCGTTCCTGGGCGCGCCCGACGAGCCCGGCTACCACCGGCTGCTGTTGACCTCGGCGCAGGCCACGCTGGCAGTGGCGCCTCGGCAGGCCCCCAGCCTGGCCGACCTGACCGGCGCGGCCAGCCCGCGCTGTTGGGGAATGGCCGCGCAGGTCTACAGTCTGCGCCAGGACGCGCGCGCCCAGATGCCAGGCACGCACGGCTTTGGCGATTTCGGCGCGCTGCGCGAACTGGCTGTGGCCGCTGCCGAGCAAGGCGCGGACATGCTTGCCATCAGCCCCGTGCACGCGATGTTCGCGGCACAACCCGAACGTTCCAGCCCGTACTCGCCGTCGAACCGCCTGTTCCTGAACGTGCTGTATGCCGAGCCCGCGTCGGTGCTGGGCCAGGAGGCCATGCAGCGCGCCTTGTCCGGCATCGAACCCGCCGATCTGACCGCGCTGGACGGGATGGCGCTCATCGACTGGCCGGCAGCCGCGGCGATCCGATTGCAGGTGCTGCGGACCCTGCACGCCGAATTTGCCGCGCAAGGCGGCGTTAGCCAGCGGGCGCGCTATGCGCAGTTTTGCGCCGACCGTGGCCAGACCCTGCGCGACCACGCGATCTTCGAGGCGCTGCATGCCGCGCAGCGGGCGCCTAACGGGTCCATCCCAGCCTGGCAGCGCTGGCCGGCCGCCCTGCGCGATCCGGCTTCATTGCAAGTCAAGCGCTTCGCCGAGGATCACGCGCTGGAGGTCGACTTTCACCAATTCGCGCAGTGGCTCGCCGCCGAGAGCCTGGCTGCGGCGCACACCGCGGGCCGCGAGGCCGGCATGCGATTGGGCCTGCTGGCCGATCTGGCGGTTGGCGCCAGCCCGGACGGCAGTCACGCCTGGAGCCGCCAGGCCGATCTGATGCGCGGCATGTCCGTGGGCGCGCCGCCCGACATCTACAACCCGCTCGGACAATACTGGGGCCTGACCGCGTTCTCGCCGCGCGCGCTGCACACCCAAGGCTACGCGGCCTTCATCGACATGCTGCGTGCGGTGCTGGCGCATACGGGTGGCGTGCGTATCGATCACATCCTTGGCATGGCGCGTCTGTGGCTGGTGCCCGACGGCGCGTCGCCTGCCGATGGCGCGTACCTGCGTTACCCGCTGGACGACATGCTTGCGCTGATCTCGCTGGAGGCCTGGCGTCATCGCGCCTGCGCCATTGGCGAAAACCTGGGCACGGTGCCCGAGGGCTTTGACGACCGGTTGAAGGACCACGGCGTGCTCGGCATGAATGTGCTCTGGTTCATGCGCCAGGCGCCGGACGCCCAGCCTGGCCCGGACGCCCCGGCCGGCTTCACGACGCCCGCCGAGTGGCCGCGGAACGCGGTCGCCATGACGACAACGCACGACCTGCCCACGCTGCGCGGCTGGTGGGAAGCGCGCGACATCGACTGGCGCGTCAAACTGGATCTGCTGGGCGCCGACGACAGCGAGGAAAACCTGCGCGCCGGGCGGGCGCTGGACCGCGAGCTGCTTGCCCGCGCGGTGGATCCGAACTGGGAGACGCCGCCCGCCGAGGCGCCGGTGCCGGCGCTCTTGAAATTCGTCTCCTCCAGCCCCTGCCCGCTGATGTTGATCCCGATGGAAGACGTGGCAGGTGTGCTGGATCAGCCCAACCTGCCCGGCACCATCGACACCCATCCCAACTGGCGCCAGCGTTTGCCGCTGAGCATCCGTGCGACCTTTGCCGATCCCGCCACGCAGGCCCGCCTGGATGCCGCACGCGCCGCAAGGAGACAATCTTGAGCACACCGCAAGCCACCGCCCGCCTGCAACTGCACGCGGGCTTCACGCTCGATGACGCGCGCGCGCAGGTGGATTACTACGCGGACCTGGGCGTCAGCCATCTGTACCTGTCGCCCATCACGCGCGCGCGAGCGGGCTCCACGCACGGCTACGACGTCATCGACCACGCCGTGGTCAGCCCGGAGCTGGGCGGCGAACCTGCCCTGCTTCGCCTTGCCAGCGCCGCGCGGGCGCGCGGCCTGGGCCTTATCGCGGACATTGTGCCCAACCACATGGCGGCCCACCCCACCAACGCGTGGTGGCGCGACGTACTGGCCAACGGCGCGGCCAGCGCGTGGTCGGCCTATTTCGACATCGACTGGAACCGGCCGGCCCCGGCGCTGCGCAACAAGGTCCTGCTCCCTGTGCTGGGCGATCCGTACGGCGCGTCGCTGGAACGCGGCGCCATCACGGCGCAATGGGACCCGAAGGCCGCCGCTCCCGAACTGGACGTGCATGGCCAACGCTATCCGCTGACCCCGTCTTCCGTGCCGCGGGGCGCCGAACGCCAGGCCTGGCTGCGCGAACACGACCCGGCCGACCCGGCGGGCCGCCAGCGCCTGCATGAACTCCTGGAACGCCAGCACTACCGCCTCGCGTGGTGGCGCACGGCGCCCGACCAGATCAACTGGCGGCGCTTCTTCGAGATCAGCGAGCTGGTCGGCGTGCGCGTCGAGGACGAGGCGGTCTTCGACGCCGTCCACGCGCTTGTCCTGCGCCTGACCGCGCAAGGCGTGCTGGACGGCCTGCGCATCGACCACATCGATGGGCTGGCCTCGCCCGGCGGCTACTTGCGACGGCTGTCGGCGCGTCTGGCGCAAGCCAACGCCAGCCGGCCCGCCGCGCTGCGCCAGGACCAGCCGTATCTGGTCGTCGAAAAGATCCTGGCGCACGACGAAGACCTGGATCCCCGCTGGCAGACAGACGGCACCACGGGCTATGACTTCATGGACCAGGTGAGCGCGGTGCTGCACGACCCGCAAGGCGAAGCGCCGCTGCGCACCTTCTGGCGCGCGCTGACGGGCGACGACCGTGACGCCGCCGAACAGCTGCGCGCGGCGCGCGTGCGCATGCTGGTGCGGCACTTCCCCGCGGAGCGGCAGGCATTGGTCAACTGCCTTGAACAGATCGCCAGCCAGGACGTGCGCACGCGCGACTGGACGGCGACGGCAATCGACCGCGCGCTGAGCGCCCTGCTGGCGGCCTTCCCAGTCTACCGCACTTACGCGGAAGACGAAGGCCATCATCCGGCGGACGCTCAGCGGCGCGACGCCGCCGTCCAGGGGGCCGCGTCAGCGCTGGCCGCGCGCGAGGGCTCGGCCGACGCCACGCTGCTGGCGCAGATTGCCGAATGGCTGAACGGCCAGTCCGGCCACGCCACCGCGCTGCGGCGCTTTCAGCAACTGACGCCGCCGCTGGCCGCAAAGGCGCTGGAAGACACGCTCTTCTACCGTTATGGCCCGCTGCTGTCGCGCAACGAGGTCGGCGCCTCGCCCGCGCGCTTCTGCCTTTCCCCCGATGCATTCTTTCAGGCGTGTGCCGCGCGCGCCCGCACGCATCCCCGCGCAATGCTCGCGACCGCCACCCACGACCACAAGCGCGGCGAAGACACGCGGGCCCGCCTTGCCGTCCTGACGGAAATGCCCGAACGCTGGGTAGACGCGGCGCGCGGCTGGATCGACGCCTTGCCTGCCGGCATGACGCGGGCCGACCGCTACATGCTCATCCAGACCCTGGTTGGCGCCTGGCCCTGCGAGTGGCGCGCAGACCCCTCCGATTGGCCCGCGGACCGCTTGCAGCCCTGGCTGGACCGTGTTGCCCAATGGCAGGAAAAGGCGCTGCGCGAAGCCAAGCTGCACACAAGCTGGACCGACCAGGATCCGGCGTACGAAGCGGCGGCAAAGGAATGCCTGGCGTGGCTGGGCCACGATGTCGACGGCCGCGCCGTGCTGGCCAGCATCGCCGCCTTCGCGCTGGAGATCGCGCCGGCAGGCATGGTGAACAGCTTTACGCAGACGCTGCTGCGCTGCACGTTGCCGGGTGTGCCGGACCTCTATCAGGGCACCGATTTGTGGGATTTCAGCCTTGTCGATCCGGACAACCGCAGGCCGGTCGATTACGACCTGCGCGCTCGGCTGCTGGCCGAAGGGTCGCGCGACGTGGCGATGGATCTGTCGGAATCGGCGTGGCGCTCGGGCGCAGTCAAGCAGGCCCTGATACACCGCCTGCTCCTTGCCCGCCAGCGGACGCCGGCGCCGTTTGCGGCCGGCGCCCTGCATCCCTTGCTGGCCGAAGGCGCCCAGGCGGATCATGTGCTGGCCTATGTGCGCCAGCATGAGGGCCAGACGGCGCTCATCGTGGGAGCGCGCACCTGCGCGTTGTCATTGACGGGATACGTATCCGGGAATCCCGGCGAGGCGCGCGCATTTTGGGCCGGCACGGCACTGCGGTTGCCTGCGGGTAGCCCCGTCCTGTCATTGCACGACGCACTGACTGGGCGCCGGGTGCGTCCAGACGCCGATGGCCTGCTGCCGCTGTCGGAAGTCCTGCGCGACGGCCCGGCGGCGCTGTGCCTGTCGGCATAAGCGCCCTCCAGACGCAATTCGGCCCCGGATACGCCACGGAGGAGGCGCGGCCGGGGCCGTCAGGCACTACGCACAGATCCGCGCGCTGGTGACGCGGCTAGCGTAGCCAGCGCGTTTAGCGCTGGGTCCTGTTTTGCTGGCCTGGAGTCTGACCTTGCTGATTCCGGTCTTTCTCCATTTGCTGACCCGATTGTCCAGGCTGTTGACCCGGCGACTGGTTGCGGTCCCGAGGATTTTCCTGGGACTGTTGCTTTTGCGGTTGCTTCTGCTGGTCGGGTTGGTTCTGGTTGGCCATTACAAGTCTCCTAATAAGCGGAGATATTCCGCCCAGATACTAGAGCAACCCGCGTGCCCAACGGGGGCTGCGTGGGCGAACGCGCGCAAGGATTTTCAGGGGACGGGGCCGACGCTGCGCAAATCCCGCACCCGTCGGTAAAAAATACGCTTGGGGGCAGCCGCTATGCCACCGTGCGCACGGCAGGACGCGTGGGCTCGGCGTCCTGGCTGGGGCCGTCGAAGGCATCCAGCCACGAAGATGCGTAGGCAGCAGGCGCGGCGAGCGGCTCGCCGCCATCGCGTTGCGTGCGCAGGCGCAGGATCAATTCGTCCAGCGGCATGGGCCGGCCCAGCGAAAAGCCCTGCCCGTAGCGGCACCCGGCGGCCC
>JAEYVD010000356.1 GCA_023432075.1 Pseudomonadota bacterium
GTGCGTGGGCCGGCGGACGCGGCATCGCTGTCTTGCATGCAAATCTCTGAAAACTAAGGGTTATCAACGAACGGACGAGGGAAAACCATTGTCCGTAGGGTGGACTCTACCTTGATGCCATCCGCATGTATAGCGCAGAATGCGTTCATCCAATAATTCGAATCGTCCATCTAATGGACAGTACCTGCACGGAGACACTATGACTACAGGTCACAAGCCTGGCATGCGGCGTTTGGCCGCCACCCTTCTGGCCACCGCCGCAAGCGCATTCGCAATGGGTTCCGCCCACGCAGCCTATCCCGATAAGCCCGTCCGCATCGTGGTCGGTTTCTCGGCCGGCGGCACCACCGACGTGATCGCCCGCATCATGGCCAAGGAACTGACCGAGTCCCTCGGCCAGTCGTTCGTGGTCGAAAACAAGCCGGGCGCCGGCAGCAACATCGCCACCGATCAGGTCATGCGCGCCACGCCTGATGGCTACACGCTGCTGTTCGTCGCGGTGACCAGCGCGATCAACCAGACCTTGTACAAGAACGTGTCGTTCGACCTGACCAAGGACTTTGCCCCGGTCGCCCTGGGCGCCAAGGTGCCGAACATCCTGGTGGTCAATCCCCAGGTGCCGGTCAAGTCCGTGAAGGAACTGGTCGACTACGCCAAGAAGAACCCGGGCAAGCTGGCTTTCGCCTCGTCCGGCAGCGGCACCTCCATCCACATGGCGGGCGAGCTGTTCAAGATGAAGGCGGGCATCGACGTCCTGCACGTGCCGTACAAGGGCAGCGCCCCGGCCTTGACCGACCTGATCGGCGGCCAGGTGCAATTCATGTTCGACAACATGCCGTCGGCCTGGCCGCACGCCCAGTCGGGCAAGCTGAACGCGCTGGCCGTGACCACCCGTGAGCGCTCCAAGAGCGCGCCGGACCTGCCGACCATGCAGGAATCGGGCTTTGCGGACTTCGACGTGTCGTCCTGGTTCGGCCTGTTGGCCCCGGCCGGCACGCCGCCGGAAGTGATCAACAAGCTCAACGCCGCCATGCAGCAGGCGCTGGACAAGCCCTCTGTGCAGACCAGCTTTGAAAAGCTGGGCGCCGTGGGCGTGAAGACCACGCCGGCCGAATTCGGCCAGTTCATCAAGTCGGAAGTCGACGGCTGGGCCCCCGTGGTCAAGGCCTCGGGCGCCAAGGTGGACTGATCGGCATGACCGCCGGCGATCTGCCGGCGGACGGGCCAAACAAGAAGGGACGGGCAATGCCCGTCCCTTTTTTATCCGTGCATTCGGCAATGCCGTTGCCGGCCTGCCGGTTTGGGCCGCTATTTCTTCTTGACCGCGTTCAGCATCGCCGTGCAGACGCCGCGCATCATGTCCACCTCGTCGCGGGTGAGCGACAGGCGCGAGTACAGATGGCGCATGCGCGGCATCAGCTTCTTGGGGTGGGCGGGGTCCAGGAATTGCACGCCAACCAACGCTTCTTCCCAGTGGGCAAGAAAGGCCTGCACCGCCTCGCTGGAGGCCGGGGCCGCGCCGCGCGCGGGTTCCTGGGCGGTCGAGCGGGGCAGCAGTTCGGCCCCTTGGTCCACCAGCAGGGCATAACGCAGCTCCCAGGCGGCCAATTGCAGCGCCTGGGCGACGTTCAGCGAGCTGTATTCGGGATTGGCCGGGATATGGCAGATACGGTGGCACAGCGCGATCTGCGCGTTCGTCAGGCCGGCGCGCTCGGTGCCCAGCACCACGGCGGCCACACCCTCGGCCGTGTCCGCCAGATGTGCGCAGGCCAGGTCGGCCGCCTGCCGGATGTCGCACGGTGGAGGGCCCAGGTCGCGGACCCGCGCGGTCAACGCAAACGCCAGCGTGACGGGAGCCAGGGCTTCCTCCAGCGACGGGTAGATGCGGGCGTTCTCAAGCACATCCAGCGCGCCGCTGGCCAGCGCCACCGCCTCCGGCTGGCTTGTTACATCCGGGAATTTGGGGTCCACCAGGACCAGTTCCGAGAAGCCCATCGTCTTGATTGCGCGGGCCGCGGAACCGACGTTTCCGGGGTGGCTGGGGTTCACCATTACGAAGCGAACACGTGAAAATGCTTGAGTCATTTAAAATGGCACGTTTGGCTTCGTGCCTTCCTGGTTTTTTGGGTCGATTTCCCCGTGTGGGCGACGTCGCGCCGGGGGGCGGCAAGCGGCCTATCATCAAGCCAACTCATCGCATACGTACGGAATTTTATGCACCCGATGCTCAACATCGCCATTAAGGCGGCCCGGCGTGCCGGCACCATTATCAACCGTGCCAGCATGGATTTGGAACGACTCAGCGTGGCTCGCAAGGGTCCGCGCGATTATGTCACGGAAGTCGATCGGGCCGCCGAAGAGTCCATCGTCGAAACGCTGCACGCCGCCTATCCGGACCACGCCGTGCTGGGCGAGGAGTTCGGCCTGCAGGGTCCCGACCAAGCGGAATTCCAATGGATCATCGATCCGCTGGACGGCACCACGAACTTCATCCACGGCCTGCCCAACTACGCCGTGTCGATCGCGCTGACGCAGCGCGGCCAGGTCACGCAGGCGGTCATTTATGATCCTTCGCGTAACGAACTCTTCACGGCCAGCCGCGGCAGCGGCACGTTCCTGAACGATCGCCGCGTGCGCGTCTCGGGCCGTACCCGCTACCACGATGCGCTGCTGGGCGCGCACTGGCCCAACGCGGGCGACCCCGAACAGGGCTCGCAGCGTTTCCGCCAGATGGCCGAGGGCGCCACCGGCGTGCGCCGCCTGGGTTCCACCGTGCTGGATCTGGCCTACGTGGCCACCGGCCGCCTGGACGGCTTCTGCGGCGTGGGTCTGAAGCCCTGGGATTTGGCGGCGGGCAGCCTGATGGTTCTGGAAGCTGGCGGCCTGGTCGCCGATTTCGACGGCGAACAAGGCTGGATGGACAGCGGCAACGTGCTGGCCGCCAGCCCCAAGATCTTCACGCAGATGCTTGCCACGCTGAACCCGCCGTCCGCGGCCTGATCTGCGCGGCGCAATGAAAAACCGGCCCTCGCGGCCGGTTTTCTTTTATCAGACGGGGCGATCAGGCGTCGCCGGTCTGCGCAATCAACTGCCCGTCCGGCAGGACCATCCACGCTTGCACGCCCAGGCGGCGCACCAACTGCGCGGTGCGGTCCAGCGGCATGTTCGAAAACGCGGTCGACAGCGCATCGGCGGCGGTTGCCGTGGACGCCATCACGGACACGCTGCGGTACAGCGGCCGCGCCCGGCCGCTGTGCGGATCGAAGAGATGCGAGTACCGCCCCTGGGCATCCAACGGCGTGCCGTAACCGCCCGACGTGGCAAGCGCCTGGTTGCTGACCGGCACCTGCGTCAGGATCTGGTCCGGGGACAGAGGGTCGGCCAGCCCGACGCGCCAGCCCGTTGCGCCGGCCGACTCATCCAGGCCGCGGATTTCGCCCATATCCACCAGGGCGCGTTCCAGCCCGGCATGGCGAAGCAGGTCCGTCACGCGATCCGTGATATAGCCCTGCGCGATGCCGTTCAGCGTAAGCGCCATGCCCGGCTGCAGGCGGATGCGCTGCGGGTCGATCTCGATGCCTTGGTAAGACACGCGCTGCAGGGCCGCTGCAATGTCGGCCTGCGCCGGTCCGCCCGCCGATGCCCCCGGCTGCGCGAAGTGATCGGCGTACACCCGCCACAGCGGCTGCACGGAGGGATCGAAGAGGCCGCCGGTCAGTTCGGCATAGTGCCGGCTTTCGCTCAGCAGCCGGACAAGATCGGACGGCGGATCAGCCAGGTACCCCTGGCGGTTCAGTACCGACAGCGCACTGTCGTCGCGGTACAGGCTGAATACGCCTTCCAGCCGCCGAAGTTCTTGCAGCGCCCGCTCGATCAGCCGTTCGGCGGTCTGGCGGTCGGGATGGTACAGCCGCAGTTCCGCATCGGCGCCCAGCGCCACGCCTTGCCAGCGCGTGGGCGCGATGGCCGCATGCGCGCGGCGCAGGAGGCTGGGGGCGAGGGCCAGCGCGGATGACGCGGCGACGATACCGAGGAAGCGGCGGCGGGTGGGACGATTCATGGCGTTATCTACTGAAAGGGCGCAAGGGGCAGGGACGTGCCGAGGCAGGGCGGCGGCCGATTGCTATTGGGCAAACACGTAGTCCTCGGGCACGTCGGCAAAGCGCACGACGCGGCCGCCGTGGGTCTGGGCGAAGGCAAGCGCCCGGGCCTGGTCCGAGAACGGCATGGCGTCTTCGGCGCCCATGCCGCCGACAAAGCTGGAACCGATGACATAGAACGCCTGGCGGGCGTCCACCCAAGCTTTCAGGTCCGCCGCGCCATCGGGCCCGGCGGCCGCCATGTCGTTGACGTAGATGGCGGCAAGCCCCTTGGGTTCTTCGGGCAGCAGGGTGTAGGCAAAGACCTGCTTGATGGACGAGAACCACACCGGCGCCGCGCGGCCCTTGACGAATATCTGACCCTTCGGCCCGGCGTGGTCCTTGAGCATCATCCCGCAGTAGTGGCCGACGGCGTCGGCGGTTACCGCCTGGGGCGCGGGCGGCGGCGCGGCGGGTTCGTCGCCGCCGCAGGCAGAAAGCGCCAGCGTGATGGCCGAGAAGGCCGCCACGGCGGCCCAACGTTGCAGCGTCATAGCTGTTTCCTCCGGAAGCAGAAGGCGGCCAGAAGGAACGGCACCGCGATCCACAGCAATTGCGCCGCAACCAGCAGCGGCACGGGCATTTGGGCCTGGTCGCTGACGCCGGCCATGCCCGCATACATGGAGATGTTTTCGAAGCCGGTCAGGTTGAGCAGGCGGTACACGTCGGACGGGTTGGCCAGCAGCAGCGCGTTGAGCAGGCCCGGCGTGACGTGACGGCCTTGGTCCGCCGCCAGCACGCCCAGAAGGCCCATGTCGTAGATGACGACAAAGAAGAGCCAGACACCCAGCGCGATGCCCGCCGCCGTCGCGCGTTCGCGCACCAGCGTGCTGATGAGGTAGCCCATTGCCAGAAAGCTCGCGCCCAGCAGCACGCTGGCCCCGATCAGCATGGCAAAGGGCCGCCACGCGCCAGCATCCATGCCGCCATACACCCATTGCAGCGCCAGTCCCGCAGACCCGTAGCCCGCGCCGGTTGCAATGGCCAGGATGGCCAGGTGACCGATGAACTTGCCCATGATGACCTGCCAGCGCGACACCGGATAGCTGAGCAGCAGGGCCATGGTGCCGCGGTCGACCTCGCCGACGATCGCGTCATAGGCCAGCAGCATGGCAATGAGCGGCACCAGGAAGATCGACAGGCTGGACAGGCTGACCACCGTGACGGTGAGGGGATCGACCTTCACGGCGCCGGTGGGGGCGCTTCCCAAGAGACCCAGCGCCAGCGCCAGCGCGGCCAGAAGGACAGAGGTGGCAAGGACCCAGCGGTTGCGCAGGCCGTCGCGGATTTCCTTGCCGATGATTGTGCTTACGGCGTTCATGCGTCTTCCCGTTCAAGCAGGTGGGCGTAGATGTCGTCCAGCCCGGG
>JAEYVD010000866.1 GCA_023432075.1 Pseudomonadota bacterium
AAACTACTGTACAAAAACACAGTGGTTTTGACAAGCACCAAAAGCCTTTTCGTAAGACAGCCCAACTTTACCGCAAGAAGAAGACATCGTCTGAACAATTCGATTTCATCTTGCGATATCGCCCGGAGACCCGCGCCAGCATTGGGTTTGGACGAAAAACAACACGAAAGACAGGCGCGAAATTCCGGGTTTTAAGCCCGGATTGCGGCTTACCGCAGCATGCCGGCGGCGGCCGTCTGATGCGTGGCCTCGTCGATCAGAATGAACGCGCCGGTTGCCGCCACCTCGTCGTAGCGATCGACCGCGAGCGACTCGCGCGTGGTGAGCGTCACGCGTCCGATGTCGTTCATGCGCAGCGTGCCTTCGGTGTTCTCGACTTCCTGCAATTCATGGATGTCCCGATGCGACAGCACGGCGCGCACCTTGGCCGACGTCAGGCGCGTGCCAGACTTGAGCAGATACTTGCGCGCCGGATTCAAGGCTTGCGCGTCCAGCCAGCACAGCTCGGCTTCGAACTCGCGCGACACCTGCGCCGGCGCGGCCGTGTGCACGATCACGTCGCCGCGCGACACGTCGACATCGCGGTCCAGCACCAGCGTGATGGAGTCGCCCGCCACCGCTTCGTCAAGCCTGCGGTCAAACGCGCGCACTTCCTGCACCACCGCCGTCACGCCAGATGGCTGCACCGTCACCGCGTCTCCCGGGCGCACCACGCCACTGGCGAGCCGGCCCGCGTAGCCGCGGAAATCATCGGCGCGCTCGCCGCCATGGCGCGCAACCCACTGCACCGGAAAGCGCAGCGGCAACGCGCGGCCGTCGCCCGACAAATCCAGCGATTCCAGGAGCGCGAGCAACGGCTGCCCGTCGTACCACGGCGTCTTGCCGGACAGCGTAACGACGTTGTCGCCGCTCAGCGCCGACAGCGGCAACGCGTCGAAATGCGCGATCCCCAGCTTGCCGGCCAGGTCCGCATAGGCGTCGCGGATGCGTTCGAACACGGCGCGGTCCCAGTCCACCAGGTCCATCTTGTTCACCGCGACGACGATATGGCGTATGCCCAACAGGCGCGCGATGGTGCTGTGCCGCTTGGTCTGAGGCAGCAGCTTGCCGTCGGCCGCGCGGGTCGCGTCGATGAGGATGACGGCGACATCCGCGGTCGACGCGCCGGTCACCATGTTGCGCGTGTACTGCTCGTGCCCCGGCGCATCGGCGATGATGAATTTGCGCGTGGGCGTCGAGAAGTAGCGGTACGCCACGTCGATGGTGATGCCCTGCTCGCGTTCGGCTTCCAGGCCGTCCGTCAGCAGCGAGAAATCGATGCCGTCGCCCGCGACGCGCTTGTGCTTGGCGCGCGAGATCGCGTCAAGCTGGTCGGCAAACACGCCCTTGCTGTCATACAGCAGGCGCCCGATCAGCGTGGACTTGCCATCGTCGACCGAGCCCGCCGTGATCAGGCGCAGCACGCCGGTGTCGGCGCCGGAAAGAAAGGAGTCGTTCAGTGCGTTCATGTGGTTCCCTAGGCGCCGGCATGCGCCGGCGCGTCTTCTCATTCAGAAATAGCCTTCCTTCTTGCGGCGCTCCATGGAGGCCTCGGAAGTCTGGTCGTCCATGCGCGTGGCGCCGCGCTCGGTGATGTCCGTCACGGCGGTCTCGGCGATGATGGCCATGGTGTCGCTGGCGTCGGAGGCGACCGGGCACGTGCACGAGATATCGCCCACCGTGCGGAACCGGACCGACAGACGTTCGACCTGTTCGCCCTCGGCCGGCGGCGTCAGGCGGGTGACGGGCACCAGCAGACCCTTGCGGCGCACCACCTCGCGCTCGTGCGCGAAGTAGATCGACGGCAGCGCCAGCTGTTCGCGCTGGATGTACTGCCAGACGTCCAGCTCAGTCCAGTTCGAGATCGGGAAGACGCGCATGTTCTCGCCGCGATGCACGCGCGTGTTGAACAGGCTCCAGAGCTCGGGACGCTGGGCCTTGGGATCCCACTGGCCGAACTCGTCGCGGAACGAAAAGATGCGTTCCTTGGCGCGCGCCTTTTCCTCGTCGCGGCGCGCGCCGCCGATGCAGGCGTCAAAGCCGAATTCCTCGATGGCTTCGAGCAGCGTCACCGCCTGGGCCGCATTGCGCGAGTCGGTCTCGCGGCGCAGCACGACGCTGCCGCGCTTGATCGAATCCTCGACGCTGCGCACGATTAGCGTCTCGCCCAGCTCGGCCGCGCGGGCATCGCGAAACGCGATCACCTCGTCGAAGTTGTGGGCGGTGTCGATGTGCATCAGCGGAAACGGGAAGCGGCCGGGCCGGAAGGCCTTTTCGGCCAGGCGCAGCAGCACCACGGAATCCTTGCCGCCCGAAAACAGCAGGACGGGCTTTTCGCATTCGGCCGCGACTTCGCGCAGGATGAAGATCGCTTCCGATTCCAGCCAGTCCAGGTGGCTGCGTTGGATGACAGCAGACATAGGTTTTCCCCTAAAACGATTTTGAATTCATGGCCGCGCTCAATCGGCGCGCGCCGCAATGGTGATGACCCGGTTGCCCGCGTGCAGGCCGCATTCTTTCGAGTCGGACGACTCCCACCACCACCGCCCTGCCCGCAGGTCCTCGCCGGGGCGGATGGCGCGCGTACAGGGTTCGCAACCGATGGACGGATAGCCCTGGTCATGCAGCGGGTTGTAGGGAATGCCGAGCGCGCGAATGGCGGACCAGATGTCGTCCTCGCTCCACTCGGCCAGCGGATTGAATTTGTGGAGGCCGAAGGTCTTGTCGTCCTCTTCGAGCAGCAGTTCCCCGCGCGTCGTCGACTGCGCGCGCCGCTGCCCGGTGATCCAGGCGCCGCGGCCGGCCAGCGCGCGCTTGAGCGGCTCGACCTTGCGAATCTGGCAACAGGCCTTGCGCAGCTCGACGCTTTCGTAGAAGGCGTGGGCGCCATGCGCGGCGACGTGTTCGTCGACCGCCGCCTGCACGGGCCGGCACACCGTGACCTCGCGGCCGTAGCGTTCGCGCACCGCATCCAGCACGCCCAGCGTCTCGGCATGCAGCCGCCCCGTGTCCAGCGTGAAGACCTCAAGGTCCAGGTCCGAGCTGTAGATGGCGTGCGTCAGCACCATGTCCTCGGCCGCCAATGACGAGGCCAGCGCGGCATCCGGGTAACGCCGGCGGATGTCCGCCAGCCGCGCGGTCAGGTCGCGCCAGCGCGCCGCCAGAGCGGGTTCAAGGTCCAAGGCAAGTTCAGTTGTGGTCATGGTTGCACCGCGAAAATACGGGCGCGCCGCGGACGCGCCAGCAGGATCTCGCCATCCTGCAGATTGAGTTCCTGATAAAGGGATTCGGGCACTTCGGCCTCGATGATCGCGTCCGAATCCTGGCGCGCCAGCTCCAGGTACGCGCTGGGGCCCGCCAGATAGGCGTGCGACAGCCGAACGGCAATGCCCTCGGCGCCCGCGCGATAGCGTTCGACGTCGAACTCGTGCGGCCGCACGTAGGCCGTGGCGCGCTGCGCGTCGGCCTGCGCCAGCTCCGGGGCCGGCAGCGACAGGCCGGCGCCCTCCCACACCCCGCGCGTGGCGGTGCCTTGCAGTTGATTCACATCGCCCAGGAACCCATAGACGAAAGGCGTGGCGGGACTCTCCCAGACCTCGCGCGGCGTGCCCACCTGCTCGATGCGGCCGGCGTTCATCAGCACCACGCGGTCCGAGACTTCCAGCGCCTCTTCCTGATCGTGCGTGACGAACACACTGGCCACGTGCAGTTCGTCATGCAGCCGCCGCAGCCAGCGCCGCAGCTCCTTGCGCACCTTGGCATCCAGCGCGCCGAAGGGTTCATCGAGCAGCAGCACGCGCGGCTCGACCGCCAGCGCGCGCGCCAGGGCGATGCGCTGGCGCTGCCCGCCCGACAGCTGCGCCGGATAGCGGTCGGCCAGCCAGTCCAGTTGCACCAGGCTCAGCAGGTCATGCACCTTGCGCTTGATCTGATCCTCGGACGGACGCTGCGAGCGGTGCTTGACGCGCAGGCCGAAGGCCACGTTCTCGAACACCGTCATGTGCTTGAATAACGCGTAGTGCTGGAACACGAATCCGACCTGGCGCTGGCGCACGTCCACGGCCGTGGCGTCTTCGCCCGCGAACAGCACGCTGCCCGAATCGGCCGATTCCAGCCCGGCGATGATGCGCAACAGCGTGGTCTTGCCGCAGCCCGACGGCCCCAGCAGCGCCACCAGCTCGCCGGTCTCGATGTGCAGCGACACATCGTTCAGCGCGCGGAACTGGCCGAAGCGTTTGGATAGATTGCGTACTTCGATACTCATGCCTATGTCTCCTTGCCCGGCCCGTCAGGCGGCAGCCGGGTTGATGGCAACCGCGGGGCCGGGATACTCCACCGGCTGGTCGGCGCCCTGCAGAAGGCGCGCGTTGCGCCACTCGACCACGTTCTTCGCCACCAGGGTCACCAGCGCCAGCAAGGCCAGCAGCGAGGCGACGGCGAACGCCGCG
>JAEYVD010000018.1 GCA_023432075.1 Pseudomonadota bacterium
TTGAACTTCGGCTCCGGGAAAACCCCTTAAACGGGTAAAATCCCCGCTTTGCACCCCTCTTTATACGGCGCCCGCATCGTGTCCCTAGTTCAGCATCTGCCTGGTTCCTCCGTCCTGTCCTCCTTTCGACGTGATCGCCTTCTGGCGCAATTGAAGGAAGCCGGCCTGCCGGTGGCCGACATATCCGCCCGCTACGAGCACTTCGTCAGCACCGACGCCGCCCTGACGGCCGAACAGCAGCAGCAGCTTACCCAACTGCTGGACTACGGCACGCCCAGCACCGCCGACGCGCCCGCCAAGAGCGTGTCCCTGCTGGTGATCCCGCGCCTGGGCACGATTTCCCCCTGGGCCAGCAAGGCTACCGACATCGCCCACAACTGCGGCCTGTCGTCGGTGCATCGCATCGAACGCGGCGTGCGCTACGTCATCACGCCCGAGCGCGGCCTGCTCGGCGCCAAGTCGCTGGACGAAGCCATGCTCGCGCGCGCGGCCGACTGCCTGCACGACCGCATGACCGAAACCGTGGTGGACGCCAGCTTCGACGGCCAGGCGCTGTTCCAGCCGCTGGCGGGCAAGCCCATGCGCACGGTCGACGTCCAGACGCGCGGCGCCGATGCCCTGGTCGAAGCCAACACCACGCTGGGCCTGGCCCTGTCCGACGACGAGATCGAATACCTGGCCAAGTCCTTCACCGACCTGGGCCGCGATCCCACCGACGTCGAACTGATGATGTTCGCGCAGGTCAACAGCGAACACTGCCGCCACAAGATCTTCAACGCCGAATGGGTCATCGACGGCCAGTCGCAGCCCAACACGCTGTTCGGCATGATCCGCGCCACGCACAAGGCACAGCCGCAAGGCACCGTGGTCGCGTATTCGGACAACGCCGCCATCATGGAAGGCGGCCCCGCGCAGCGCTTCCAGGCTGGCGTGCCCGGCCTGGCGGGCGAGGGCGCCGCCAGCGCCAAGTACATCCGCCGCGACACCACCGTGCACACGCTCATGAAGGTGGAAACGCACAATCACCCGACCGCGATCGCGCCGTTCCCTGGCGCCTCCACCGGCAACGGCGGTGAAATCCGCGACGAAGGCGCCACCGGCCGCGGCTCCAAGCCCAAGGCGGGCCTCACGGGCTTCACCGTGTCGCACCTGCGCTTTGACGACGCGCTGCAGCCCTGGGAAGCCGACCACCACGGCCTGCCCGATCGCATCGCCTCGCCGCTGTCCATCATGATCGACGGCCCCATCGGGGGCGCGGCGTTCAACAACGAATTCGGCCGTCCCAACCTGCTGGGCTACTTCCGTTCGTTCGAACAAACCGCGGGCGGCACGCGCTGGGGCTACCACAAGCCCATCATGATCGCGGGCGGCCTGGGCAGCATCGACGCCGGCCTCACGCACAAGGAAGTCATTCCTCCCGGCGCGCTGCTGATCCAGCTGGGTGGCCCCGGTTTCCGCATCGGCATGGGCGGCGGCGCCGCCTCCAGCATCAGCATGGGCAGCAACTCGGCCGAACTGGACTTCGACTCCGTCCAGCGCGGCAACCCCGAAATCGAACGTCGCGCGCAAGAGGTTATCGACCGCTGCTGGCAGCAGGCCGAAAACAACCCCATCATCGCGATCCACGACGTGGGCGCGGGCGGCCTGTCCAACGCATTCCCGGAGCTGGTCAACGACGCCGGCCGCGGCGCGATCTTCGATCTGAAGCGCGTGCCCCTCGAAGAATCGGGCCTGTCGCCCGCCGAAATCTGGAGCAACGAATCGCAGGAACGCTACGTCCTGTCGATCCTGCCGCAAGACCTGGAACGCTTTGACGCCATCGCGCGCCGCGAACGCTGCCCGTACGCGGTGGTGGGCGTGGCCACCGAAGAGCGCCAGCTGCGCGTGGTGGACGGCGAGGGCCTGCCCGGCCTGGACACGATCCGTCCGCAAAATGAGGCCGAAGTGCGCCCCGTGGACGTGCCCATCGATGTCATCCTGGGCAAGCCGCCGCGCATGACGCGCGACGTCACCCGCCTGCCCGGCGTGTCCGAGCCGCTGGACCTGGCCGGCATCGACCTGACCGAAGCCGCCTACCGCGTGCTGCGCCACCCCACGGTGGCCAACAAGTCCTTCCTCATCACCATTGGCGACCGTACCGTCGGCGGCCTCTCCAGCCGCGACCAGATGGTCGGTCCGTGGCAGGTGCCGGTGGCCGACTGCGCCGTCACGCTGGCCGACTACGAAGGTTTCCGCGGTGAAGCCATGTCGATGGGCGAGCGCACCCCCATCGCCATGCTGGACGCCCCGGCTTCGGGCCGGATGGCCGTGGCCGAAGCCCTGACCAACCTGGCCGCCGCCGATGTCGCGCGCCTGGAAGACATCAAGCTGTCGGCCAACTGGATGGCCGCCTGCGGCGTGGCCGGGCAAGACGCCGCGCTGTACGACACCGTGTCCGCCGTCAGCGAACTGTGCCAGGCCACCGGCCTGTCCATTCCGGTCGGCAAGGACTCCCTGTCCATGAAGACCTCCTGGGAACAGGACGGCGAGCAACGCCAGGTCGTCGCGCCCGTGTCCTTGATCATTACCGCGTTTGCGCCGGTCGCCGATGTGCGCGCCAGCCTGACGCCGCAACTGCGCACCGATGCGGGCGACAGCGTCCTGATCCTGATCGACCTGGGCCGCGGCCGCCATCGCATGGGCGGCTCGATCCTGGCGCAGACGTATAACCAGGTCGGCCAGACCGTGCCGGACATCGATTCGCCGCAAGACCTGCGCGCGTTCTTTGTGACCATCCGCACGTTGGCCGAAGCCGGCACCATCCTGTCCTACCACGACCGCTCCGATGGCGGCCTGTTCGCCACGTTGGTCGAAATGGCCTTTGCCGGCCGCACCGGCATCTCGGTGAACCTGGACATGCTGACCTTCGATCCGCAATCGGCGGATTGGGGCGACTACAAGATCCGTCCGGAACAGGTCGCCGTGCAGCGCGACGAACTGACCCTGAAGGCCCTGTTCTCGGAAGAAGCGGGCGCCGTCATCCAGGTGCCGGCCTCGCAGCGCGACGCCGTCATGCAAGTGCTGCGCGGCGCGGGCCTGTCGGCGCACTCGCACGTCATCGGCGGCCTGAATGCCGCCGACGAAGTCGAGTTCTACCGCGACGGCCGCAAGGTCTGGGGCCAGCCGCGGGCTGACCTCGGCCGCGCCTGGTCCGAAGTCTCGCACCGCATCATGGCGCGCCGCGACAACCCCGCGTGCGCCCAGGCGGAACTGGACGTCTGGAACGACACCAAGGATCCGGGCATGAGCCCGAACGTGGCCTTCGACCCGCAAGAGAACGTGGCCGCACCGTTCATCAACACCGGCAAGCGTCCGCGCGTGGCCATCCTGCGCGAGCAAGGCTGCAACAGCCAGGTCGAAATGGCCTGGGCCTTCGACACCTCGGGCTTCGAGGCCATCGACGTCCACATGACCGACCTCTTGTCCGGCCGTCTGGACCTGGCTGAAATGCAAGGCCTGGTCGCGGTGGGCGGCTTCAGCTACGGCGACGTGCTGGGCGCCGGCGAAGGCTGGGCGCGCACCATCCGCTTCAACAGCAAGCTGTCGGACCAGTTCGCCGCGTACTTTGCGCGTCCCGACACCTTTGCGCTGGGCGTGTGCAACGGCTGCCAGATGATGGCTGCGCTGGCGCCGATGATCCCGGGCGCCGAGCACTGGCCGCGCTTCACGCGCAACCAGTCCGAAAAGTACGAAGCCCGCCTGTCGATGGTGGAAGTGGCCAAGTCGCCGTCCATCTTCTTTGCCGGCATGGAAGGCGCCCGCGTGCCCGTCGCCGTGGCCCACGGCGAAGGCTTTGCCGACTTCTCCCAGCAGGGCGACGCCGGCCGCGTGCTGGCCGCCGCGCGCTTCATCGACAACTACGGCCAAGCCACCGAAGCCTATCCGTTCAACCCGAACGGCAGCCCCGGCGGCCTGACCTCGGTGACCACGGCAGACGGCCGTTTCACGGTCATGATGCCGCACCCGGAACGCGTGACCCGCAACGTCATGATGTCGTGGGCGCCCGAGAAGTGGGGCACCGCGGATTCGGGCGGCGCGTTCAGCCCGTGGATGCGCATCTTCCGCAACGCGCGCGCCTGGCTGAAGTAAGCGTCCGGGGGTGAACCCCCGAACCGTAGCCAGAGAAACCGCCGCGGCACGTCCGCGGCGGTTTTGCATTGTGCGCTTGCGTGAGGCCCGGGTCCGGGCGCCTGCATGTAACCCAATGAGATATTTAACTTTTCATTGCATTGCGCCGTTAAGGGGAGAGCGTTACGCAACCCCCGGAGTGGCTTTCAATGTTCAAGAATTTAAGTATCCGCGCAATCCTGACGACCGCCCTGGCCGTCTTCTTTGCCCTTTTTCTGGTGACCGGCATCGCGGTCTATCAGCAACTGACGTCCAACCGCACCTCGATCGAGGTGATGCTGGACACCAATCTGGTCCGCGCCAATTCGCTGGACGACGCGGCATCGGACCTGCTGCGCGCCCGCGTGGTGCTGTTGGCCGCGCATAGCGCGTTGCTGGAAGGCAAGAGCCTGGACTCCACCGCCAGCAACATGCAGCGCATGGACAGCTACGTCACCAAGGCCACCAGCCTCATCGACAGCGTGCGCAAGGTGCCGGAACCCTCCCCGCAGGGCAAACCGCTGTTCGAGGCTGCGCTGGCCGCCTACGACGTCTACGTGCGCGAAGCCATCTTCCCCCTGATCGCCGCGATCCGCGCCGGCGACGCCAAGGAGGCCGGCCGCATCAACCAGGAGAAGGTGAGCCCGCTGGGCACCAAGTTCACCCAGGCCAACCAGCAGTACGTGGACTTTGCCGACGAAATCGGCCAGCGCGTGGCCCACGATTCGGCCGC
>JAEYVD010000048.1 GCA_023432075.1 Pseudomonadota bacterium
CTGACGGGCGATCATCCGGAGACTGCCCGCGCCATTGCCCGCCAGGCGGGCATTCCGGCGGACTACGTGGCGGAGGGCGATGTGCTGGCGCGGGAAGGCGGCGAGCATCTGGCCGAACTGGTCGGCCGCATCTGCGTTTACGCGCGCGTAAAGCCGGAACAGAAGCTGCGCCTGGTCCAGATGCTCAAGCGGCAAGGCGCCATCGTTGCGATGACGGGAGACGGCGTCAACGACGCCCCCGCATTGCGCGCGGCCCACGTCGGCATCGCCATGGGCGCGCGTGGCACCGATGTCGCGCGCGAAGCCGCCGACCTGGTCCTGACCCGCGACGACTTCTCCGACATCTTGAACGCGGTCCGGCAAAGCCGCCGCCTGTTCGACAACCTGTCCAAGGCAATCGTCTACATCGTCGCGGCGCACGTGCCGATCGCCGGGCTGGTGATCCTGCCACTGCTCTTTGGCTGGCCCGAACTGCTGCGGCCAGCCCATGTGGCGTTTCTGGAGATCGTGATCGGTCCCTTGTGCGGGCTGGCGTTCGAGTCCGTCGCGGCTGAGCCGGACCTGATGCGCCGCCCGCCTCTGCCCGTGGAGAAGCCGCTGTTTTCACTACGAACCTTTCTGATCGGCCTGGCGCAGGGGCTGGCGCTGTTGGCATCCGTCGGCGTGCTTTATGGCTGGCTGCAGCAGACCCAGACGCCCGCGGACACCGCGCGGGCCGCCGCCTTCTGTGCGCTGGTGCTGGGCAATCTGGCCTTGATGGTCAACAACCGCGCGCCCCATCGGCGGCATGCCGGACAGTGGGATGCCGCCACCCGGCTGGCGGTGGCGGCGACGCTGGCGCTGCTGGCGCTGACGCTGCAATGGCCCGCCCTACGCGGCCTGTTCGAATTCGGCCCGCTGGGCATGCGGGAATGGGCGGCTGCATTGCTGGCGGCGGTGACGGCGTGGCCGGTGGCGCGCAGCCTGCGGCCGCTTGCCCGGCCGCTGACCGCGCCCATGCAGAGCCCGGCATAAAAGCCGCCGGCGGCACGAGCGGCCACCACAGCCCGACGCGGCCGCGTGCGATAGACTCCTGGCTTGTTTCGAGTTTGAAGTCAGAAGGAGTGCACGCAATGCCCAGCATTTTTCCAGGCGATCTTTGGGCGGTGGGCGAAGCCCGCATCGATGGACTGCCGGTCGTCATCCGCTTTCGCACCGGTCTGCCGGCCCAGGCCGACCGCCAGATCAACGAGAACCTGATCATCATCACGTGGCCGTACGAGGGCATCGAATCGGGCATGCCCAACGATGAAGACAAGCAGCGCACCAACCGTTTCGAAGAGGCCGTCGAGCAGGGCTTCGAGAACTCGGAAGCCGGCGTGCAGGTGGCTTGCCTGACGGGCAATCATCAGAAAGAGTGGCGCTACTACACGCCGAATGTCGAGGCGTTTCTGGATGCGTTCAACAACTGCCTGGCGGGGCATCCCGTGTATCCGATTCAATTGCGCATGTTCCAGGATCCGGACTGGAAGGCGCTGTCGGAATTGCAGCCGGAAGGTTCCGACCAGCTGCATTGAACGCACGCCCGCGAACACCGGGCGGGCCCGCTCAGGGCTTGTCCGTGATGCCGGCGTCCTGGATGATCCGACTCCAGCGCGCCTCTTCCTCCTTGACGTACTCGCCCAGCGCGGCGGGCGTGCCCACATCGGGCGCCAGACCTTCCAGTTCCAGCGCCGCGCGGAAATCCGGGTCGCCGGACGCCTTTCTGATCGCCGCGTTCAACGTGTCGATGACGGCAGGCGGCGTGCCGTGCGGCACGAACACGCCATACCAGCTATCCACGAAGTATCCCGCCTCGCCCGCTTCCGAGACGGTCGGCACATCGGGATAGGCGGGCGAACGCTGCTTCGTGGTCACGGCCAGCGCGCGCAGCTGGCCGGTCTTGACGTGGCCGCTGACGCTGGCCGAGGTCGAGAAGATCATGTCGATCTGCCCGCCGATCAGGTCGTTGATGCCGGGGCCGGCGCCCTTGTAGGGCACGTGCAGGATGTCCACCTTGCCCAGGCTCTTGAAGAGCTCGCCCGCCAGATGGGCCGAGGTGCCATTGCCATAGGATCCAAACGTCAGCTTGCCGGGATGGGCGCGCGCGTAGGTAAGGATCTCCTGCACGCTCTTGAACGGCGAGTTCGGCGACACCACCAGCACGTTGGGCGATTTGCCGATCATCGCGACCGGCGCGAAGACCCGGTCGGTATCGTAGGGCAGCTTCTTGTGGATCGCCGGGTTCACCGCATGGGCGAACGTGGCCATCAGCAAGGTGTAGCCGTCAGGCGGGCTTTTGGCCACATTCTCCGTGCCGATGATGGTGCTGCCGCCCGGGCGGTTCTCCACCACCACGGTCTGGCCCAGTTCCTGCGTCAATCCCTTGGCCAACTGGCGCGCGATCAGGTCGGTGCCGCCGCCCGGCGTGAACGGCACGACGATGCGCAAGGGCCTGTCGGGATAGGCCGCACGCGCCTGCGGGGCGGCCAATACGCCCAGCGCCAGTACCGCCGTGACCAGGGCGATGCCGCCACGCGTGAAGAAGTTTTGCTGTTTCATGGTTGTCTCCTGTTTTATCCACCCGCCTGAACTAGTTCGGGCGGTTTTGCAGGACGGCCACGCCGTCCGCCGCGCAAACGCCCTGGCCCGCCGGCCGAACGAAGAGCGGATTGATTTCGGCTTCGATGAGGCGGTCTCCCAACGCGCCCGCCATTCTTGAAAACGCCACCACTGCGTGTACCAACGCCGGCACGTCGGCGCGCTCGCGCCCGCGGTAGCCGTCCAGCAGGGGCCAGGTCTTGAGCCGCTGCAGCCCGGCCGTCACCTGCGCGGGCGAGAGGCCGGTCCCGTCTTCGGGCAGCATCAAGAGCGTCGTATCCCGGACCAGTTCGGCGACCACGCCCCCCATGCCAAGCAGAATGGCCGCCCCCAGCGGATCCCGGTGCAGGCCGACGATCACTTCCGCCGCGCCGGTCACCATCTCCTGGACCAAGAAGGCGCGGGGTTCGCCGCCGGTATGACGCAGGACTTCCTCGCGCATCTGCCGCAGCCGTGCGGGCACGTCCTCCTGCGCCACGTTCACGGCCACGCCGCCCACGTCGCTCTTGTGTGTGATGTCGCGCGACAGCAGCTTGAGGACGACCCTCGGGCCCAGCGCAGCCGCGGCTTGCGCAGCCTGCGCCTCGTCGTGCACGACGATTTCCTTGACGCCAGGCACGCCGAACCGGGCAAAGAGCGCCTTGGCCTGCGCCTCGTCCAGCGAGCCGCCGTCCCCAAGATCCAGGCCGCCCGGCAACGCGGCGTTCGGCTGCACGGCACTGCCCGCCGGCGCGCGCGCCTGTGCCTGCCACATCGCGGCCACGGCCGCGCTGACCCCTTCTGGCGTGTGGAACGCCGGTATGCCGTAGCGGCCAAGCACCTCGGCGGCGCGGGGCGCGTGCGGGCTGATGTAGGCCATCACGGGCTTGGCGGTGTCGGCCAGCATGTCCTTCAATGCGCCCGCCATCAGCTCGGGCTGCGCCACGCCGGACGAACCGACGACCACCACCAGCGCGTCGTAGCTGCCGCTGTCGAGCAGGATGCGGATGGCGCCGCGCAGCAGATCGGGCTGCAGGCCCGCCAGCGTGACGTCGATGGGATTGCGGTCCAGCGCGGCGGGCGTGCCGGGTTGCAGGGCGCGCAGCGCCGCACCGGTGGCGTCGTCAGGCGCCGGCAGCTCGAACCCCGCGAGGCCCAGGCAGTCCGCCACCAGCGTGCCGGCGCCGCCCGTCGATGTCAGGATCGCGACCCGGCGTCCGGAGAGCTTGCGTGCGTGCGCCAGCGCAGCCGGAATATCCAGCAGGTCCGAGAAGGTCTGTGCGCGGATGACGCCCGCATCCTCGAAGAGCGCGTCGTACATGGCGTCGGCGCCCGCCAGCGCCCCCGTGTGCGACGCAGCCGCCCGCGCGCCCGATTCCGAACGCCCGATCTTGAACGCCACCACCGGTTTGCCGGCGGCTCGCGCCTTGCGCGCGGCGGCGCGGAACTTGGCGGGATGGCGAATGCTCTCGACGTAAAGCGCGATGACCCGCGTGGCGGGGTCGTCGGCCAGCGCGTCCACGAAGTCGGCCAGTTCCAGGTCAGCCTCGTTGCTGGTCGAGATCAGCTTGGACAGGCCCACGCCCCGGGCGGCGGCGCGCGACAGCAGCGCCCCGAGGATGCCGCCGCTTTGCGAGACGAGCCCTACCGCGCCGGCCTGCAGGTCGTCGATTTCCAGGGCGCCGCTGGCCGACAACGTGACCCGGTCGGTCAGGTTGACCAGGCCGATGGTGTTCGGCCCCAGAATGCGCATGGCGCCAGCGGCCTCGCGCAGCGC
>JAEYVD010000083.1 GCA_023432075.1 Pseudomonadota bacterium
AAGAAGGAGTCGCAATGCTGATGTTCCTGGAGCAGGTCCTGAACGGCCTGCAATACAGCGCCTTGCTGTTTCTGTTGTCGGCCGGATTGACGCTGGTGTTCGGCATCATGAACGTCATCAACCTGACGCACGGCTCTTTCTACATGGTGGGCGCGTTCTGCGCCGCCAGCGCGGCGGCGTCCACCGGGTCGTTCGCAGCTTCGCTGCTGGCCGCGCTGGCGGGCGCGGCGCTGTACGGCCTGGTGATCGAGCTGCTGGTCATCCGTCATCTGTACCGGCGCGACCACCTGGATCAGGTGCTGGCCACGCTGGGGCTGACGCTCTTCACCAATGAACTGGTCACCGTGCTGTTTGGCCGCAGCCCGCCGTTCATGGACATTCCTCCTTTCTTGTCCGGGTCCGTCGCGCTCCTGCCCGGCCTGAACTATCCCATCATGCGGCTGGCCTTCATTGGCGCCGGCGCGCTCGTTGCGCTGGGTTTGTGGCTGCTGATCTCGCGCACACGGGTCGGCATGCTGGTGCGCGCGGGCGCCGACGACGGCGAAATGGTCGATGCGCTGGGTGTGAACATCCAGCGCCTGTTCACCCTGATCTTCTCGCTGGGCGCGCTGCTCTGCGGCTTTGCCGGCGTCATGGCCGCGCCCCTGCTGGCCGTGGAGATCGGCATGGGCGAACGCATCCTCATCACCACCTTCGTCGTCATCGTGGTGGGCGGCGTGGGCTCCGTGCGCGGCGCGCTGGTGGGCTCGCTGATGATCGGCATGACCGACGCGCTGGGGCGTGCCTACATCCCCTTCTGGATGTCGCGCCTGCTGCCGCCGGAACTGTCGGACTCGGCCAGCTCCAGCCTCGTGTCCGCCAGCATCTACATCCTGATGGCCATCGTGCTGCTGTTCAAGCCGCGCGGGCTGGTGCCGGCCCAGCGCTAGGAAAGATACTCATGACCAGACCAATTCCACCGTCTGCCGCAATTGCCCCGGTGTCTGACGCCCCGGACGCAAACGCCGCTGCGACGGTGTCTGACACCCGAGGAGGCGCCGTCTCCAAGCGTGACGGCGCATCAGGGGTGTCAGACACCTATTCGATCTGCACAGACACCCGCTCCGCAAGCCGGCCGCGCCTCACCCGCAGCGTCATCGTCAACACCATCGGCCTGCTGCTCTTCGTGCTGGTGCCGGCCATCGCATCGGCCACCGGCGAGAGCTTTCTCGTCAACCTCATGACGCGCTTTCTCATCTACGCCATCGCCGCCGTCAGCCTGGACCTCATCCTGGGCTACGGCGCCATGGTCAGCTTCGGCCATGCCGCGTTCTTTGGCCTGGGCGGCTACGTCATCGGCATCGCCGCCTTCCACGTGAACCAGGGCGAGACGCTGTTCGGCTGGAGCGGCAGCAACGCCGCGCTGGTCATGTGGCCTCTGGCCGTTGCCGTCGCAGGCTTGCTGGGCCTGGTGGTGGGCTTTCTGTCGCTACGCACCTCGGGCGTGCAGTTCATCATGATCACGCTGGCGTTCGGACAAATGCTGTACTTCATCCTCGTCGGGCTCATGATCTACGGCGGCGACGACGGCCTGTCCATCGACGCGCGCAACACGCTGCCCGGCCTGAACCTGAACGATCCGTCCACCTTCTACTACGTCTGCCTGGCGCTCATGACTGCGTGGATCATCGTGTGCCGGCGCATCGTCAATTCGCCCTTCGGGATGGCCTTGCAGAGCATCAAGCAGAACCCGCGCCGCAGCATCGGACTTGGGCTCGCGCCGCTGCGTTACCGCCTCACCGCCTTCGTGCTGTCGGCGGCAGGCACCGGCCTGGCGGGCGCGCTGTGGGCCAATTACGCGCTTTTCGTCAGTCCCGACATGTCGGCCTGGCAGAAGTCGGGCGAACTCATGGCCATGGTCATCCTGGGCGGCATGGGCTCCATCTTCGGCCCCGTGCTCGGCGTGGCCGTTTACCTGGGCCTGGAACAGGTCGCCACCGGTTGGACCGAGCACTGGATGCTGATCCTGGGCCCCGTGCTGGTCCTGGTCGTGCTCTTTGGCAAGCGCGGCGTATACGGCTGGCTGGTGGGAGGCAAGCAATGACGTCACACCCCAAACTGGAAATCCGCGGCCTGCAGAAATCCTTTGGCGCCGTGCACGCCACGCAGGACGTCAACCTGGCCGTGCGGCCCGGCGAACTGCACGCCCTCATCGGCCCCAACGGCGCAGGCAAGACCACCCTGCTCTCCCAGATCAGCGGCGAGATCCTGCCGGACGCCGGCAGCATCTGGCTCGACGGCGGCGACATCACGCGCATGCCCGCCCACAAGCGCCCGGCCGCCGGACTGGCCCGTTCCTTCCAGATCAGCCAGCTCTATCCCGACTTCACCGCCGAAGACAACGTCGCCATGGCCGTGCAGGCGCATAGCCCCGGCGGCTTCAACCTCTGGCGCAACGCCCGGCGCATGGCGCGGCTGCGCGAGCCAGCCCGCGACGCCCTCGAACGCGTCGGCCTAGGCGACCGCGCCGGCGTACGCGTCTCGGCGCTGGCGCACGGCGAAAAGCGCCAGCTTGAACTGGCGATGGCGCTATCGCTGGACGCATCCGTCCTGCTGCTGGACGAACCCATGGCCGGCATGGGCGCCGAGGAATCGCAGCGCATGACCGCCCTGCTCCAGACCCTCAAGGGCCGCTACGCCATCCTGCTGGTCGAACACGACATGGACGCCGTCTTCGCGCTGGCCGATCGCGTCACCGTGCTGGTCTACGGCAAGACGATCTTCACCGGTACCCCCGACGAGGTGCGACGCCATCCCGACGTGCGTGCCGCCTACCTGGGCGAGGAAAACTGATGCTGCAAGTCAAACAACTGCAAGGCGGCTACGGCGCCAGCAAAGTGCTTTTTGGCGTCGACCTGGACATCGCACCGCGCCAGGTCGTCTCCCTGATCGGCCGCAACGGCATGGGCAAGAGCACCACCGTCAAAACCCTCATGGGCATGCTGCCCGCACAGGGCGGCAATATCCTGCTAGACGGCAAGCCCATCAACGGCATGGCCCCGCACCGCATCGCCCAACTCGGCATCGGCCTCGTCCCCGAAGGCCGCCGCGTCTTCGGATCGCTATCGGTCGAAGAAAACCTCATCGCCACCGCCCGCAACACCCGCGCCGGCTGGCACGTCGGCCGCGTCTTCGACCTCTTCCCGCGCCTGAAGGAACGCCGCACGCAATCGGCCCGCACCCTCTCAGGCGGCGAACAACAGATGCTCGCCGTCGGCCGCGCGCTCCTCATCAATCCGCGCCTGCTCATCCTGGACGAAGCCACCGAAGGCCTCGCGCCGCTCATCCGCCAGGAAATCTGGAACTGCCTGCGCCGCTTGAAGGAAGAAGGCCAGACCATTCTGGTGATCGACAAGAACCTCAAGGAAATGGCCACCCTTGTCGACCGCCACCACGTCCTGGAAAAGGGCCGCGTCGTCTGGCAAGGCAGCCCCGCCGAACTGGCCGAGCAGCCAGAACTGGCCCATCGCTACCTGGGCGTGTAGCGGGCGCCGCTAATCCTGCGATTCGCAAAAGCTCAAGCGGTTGCCAAACGGATCGATCACCGCCATCACGCGCCCCCACGGCATTTCCTCCACACAAGGCCGCATGTAGGCGTACTGCTTCGCGCTGACCTCAGCGTGAAACGCATCCACGCCCTGCATCCGCACAAACACCGCCGATCCCGGCGTCGCATCGCCGTAATGCTCCGACAGGTGCAGCACCAGATCGTCCCGGTGCACCTGCGCGTACAGCGGAAAGCCCGCTTCGAAGCGATGCTCCCAATCCCAAGTAAATCCCAGGAAATCCAGATAGAAATCGCGCGCCTTTTCAACGGAGAAAATGCGCAGAATCGGAATCGCGGCTTGCAGGTGCATGGCGGGTCCTTGGTAGCATGCGAAAAAAACCAGCATAGAACAGAAGCCCATTCATGCCCATTGCCACGCAAGACTCCTGGAAACACCTTCCCGCGCCCGCTCAGCGTGAACCGCTGCATTTTCAGGGGCGTTATACCGCCGACGAGTACGCCCGCTTGCAGCAGGGCGTGATTCCGCAGGAGATGGAAGACAAATGGTTCATCTATCTGCATGACGGCTGGCTGCGTTTGCATCGCAGCTGGACCGGAAACTGGATCTACGCGCTGCGGCTGGAGCAGGACGGCGATGCGTGGACGGTGACTGATTCGTGGGTGAACCGTGATCCGGAGCAATACCGGTTGACCGATGCGGAATATGACCGGGCTTCGCTGCAAAGGATGTTGCAGTGGCTGATCAAGGGACCGGCGGTTTGAGGTAG
>JAEYVD010000164.1 GCA_023432075.1 Pseudomonadota bacterium
GTACCTGGCTACGAACCAGGGGGTCGTAGGTTCGAATCCTGCCGGGCGCGCCAAACCATCACGGTTTAAACATCGCGATGTGAATGCGGCAAAGAAAATAGCAGTAAAGAAAGTGCAGTAAACAAAATGGAAAGGCCTTTGATCTTGCATCGAAGGCCTTTTTGTTTTGGTGCACGGTTTTTTATGCGTGGGTCGGTAGTGCCGATTGGCGTTAATGCTTGTGCTTGCTACTTGCCCCGCACGGCAACATCGCAAACGTGCAGGGGCGGCAGTGCCGGGCTTCCTGCTCGATCAATGCCGATCAATGCGCGGCGCTTTCTTCCGCGTTTTCCTTCTCTGCATCCTTCGATTTTTCGTCCGCCTCGTCGAAGCCCCAATCTCCGAACAGATACCAATCTTCGCCCAGCGATTCCGCCGGGTGCATGGTGCGGCCAGAGCCGTTGCCGCAGGCCATGGAGTCAGTGGAACAGTAGCGGTCGCAGCCCCAGCAGATGCGTTCGGGGTGCTTGGGGTGGAGGGGAAACTTCTTGGCCATGCTGTCTGCCTGATGTTCTTGTTGAACTCAGCGTACTGCTGTCGGGGCCTGCGGTTCCTTGACATCGCGCAAATGCCGGGTCGCCACCTGTGCCGACTCCCGGTTTAAACGGGGTCGATTTGCACGGTGCGATTCTTTCGTGTTATAAACACGCCTCTTTCGGGGCGCCCGTAGCTCAGCTGGATAGAGTACCTGGCTACGAACCAGGGGGTCGTAGGTTCGAATCCTGCCGGGCGCGCCAACTTATTTGAGATCACGCTGCACAGCGTGGTTTCCGCAGGAAAACCGCAGCAATGCGGACGCGAAAAGCGGCTTGATGAATTCATCAAGCCGCTTTTTTTTTGGCCCGAATCACCAGACGCGGTACACGCGCCCCGTCTGCGCGCCTTCGACGCTGCGGCTGAAGGCCAGCGCCACTCGGCTGGCCGGGGCCGCCTCGAAGCCCTGGAAGTAGGGGCCGTAGCTGTCCAGCGACTCCTGCAGCACGGTAGGGCTGACTGCGTTGATGCGGATCCCTTGCAGTTCGACTGCCGCGCCACGCACGAAGCCATCGATGGCGCTGTTCACCGCGGCGGCGTTGGCGCCATAGCGGATGGGCTCGTCGCTCAGGATGCCGCTGGTCAGGGTGATCGAGCCGCCCGCGTTGACGGAGTGCTGGCCGATGAGGGCCAAGTCGACCTGTCCCAGCAATTTGTCATGCAGCCCGATCTTGAACTGATCCGCCGTCATGTCGGCAAGCGGGCCGAAGTGCAGGCTGCCGGCGGCGGACACGATGGCGTCGACCTTGCCGACCCGTTCGAAGAGGCTGCGAATGCTGTCGCTGCGGGTGACGTCGACCTGGTACTGGCCGCGCGTCTTGCCCACCGCAATGATGTCGTGACGCTGGCCCAATTCGCGGGCGACCGCGCTGCCCAGTGTGCCGCTTGCGCCGATGAGGATGATCTTCATGGAGTTCTCCGTGGAGTGCCGTTGTGGGGGGCGCCGGCGGGTCCGCCAACGCATGGACGCATTCTGCGCGTCGTATTCCGTTGGAAAAATCCTAGAATTGTCGGATCAGTCAACACTCGGAGTGCGGAATCCATGGATCGCCTGCTCAGCATGGAAGTCTTTGTGGCGGTGGTCGAGCTGGGCAGCCTGACGGCCGCCGCGGCGCAGCGGGATATGTCGCCCGCGATGGCGGCCAAGCATCTCAAAGGGCTGGAAGATCGGCTGGGCCTGCGGCTGATGAACCGCACGACGCGCCGCCAGAGCCTGACCGAGGCGGGCCAGGCCTACTTTGCGCGGTGCAAGGCCATCCTGGCGGACATCCGCGATGCAGAGCAGGGGGCCGAGGCGCTGCGTTCGGCCCCGCGCGGCCATTTGCGCATCACGTCGTCGGTGTCATTCGGGTCATTCGCGCTGGCGCCGGCGATCGCCGATTACCTGTCGATCTATCCGGACGTGAGCGTGGAGCTGTCGTTGAGCGATAGCGTGGAAGACGTGGTGGCGTCGCGCTTCGACGTGGCGCTGCGTATTGGTGAGCCCGCGGATTCGGGCCTCGTGGCGCGGCGGATCGGGCTTTATCAGATGATTGTCTGCGCCGCGCCGGCGTATCTGGCGCGCTACGGCACGCCGGCCAGACCCGGCGATCTGGCCCGGCATCAGTGCCTGGATTTTTCGCATTGGAGCCGGCGCACCGGCTGGCGGCTGGGCACCGATGAAGGCGGCGAAATGGGCTATCCCACGGGGCGGTTCGTGTCGAACAACGGGCAGGCGCTGCGGCAGGCGGCGCTGGCCGGCTTTGGCATCGTGTTGCAGCCCGAACTGCTGCTGGCCGACGACGTGCGCGCCGGCCGCCTGGTGCCCATCCTGCAGCCCTATTGGCCGGTGGCCCGGCCCATCACGCTGCTGTACGCGAAGGATCGCCAGGCCCCGCCCAAACTCACGACTTTCGTGGATTTCGTGGTGACGCGGTTTGCAGGTAACGGCAGGCGTGACGCGCTCAGGCGCGTCGTCGGTCGACCGCCGTCAGGGACGTGCCGCTCTTGAGAAGCTGGTAGGTCTGGCCGCCCAGCCACGCGACCTTTTCACCTGAGCTGGTGCGGCAGACGCAGTGCGTCTTCGGGTCAAAACGTGGTGTGCCCAGCGCGGAATACGCATCGGGGTCGGATACGAAACGTTCGATGCGATACAACGTGCCATCCGGCGATGTGGCGAGCACATCGGTCAATCGTCTTGCGGTGCCGAGCATATTCAATACCTCCATGCGCGGGCCGTCAGGTGTCGGCGCCAAAGTCG
>JAEYVD010000178.1 GCA_023432075.1 Pseudomonadota bacterium
TGACGGCCTCGCAGCCGCCCATGGCGATGGCCTCTTCGACGGCGGGCTTGAGCGGGATGGTCTTGCCGCCGCGCACCTGCTCGTCGGCGGTGATGACGAGCGAGGCGCCCACGTCGACGATGCGCTCCTGCAGGCTCTTGGCCGAGAAGCCGCCGAACACCACCGAGTGCGTCACGCCCAGGCGCGCGCAGGCCTGCATGGCCACCACGGCTTCGATGGACATGGGCATGTAGATGATGGCGCGGTCGCCCTTCTTGTAGCCCAGCGCCGCCAGCCCATTGGCGAAGCGGCACACGCGCGCCAGCAGTTCGCGGTAGGTGACCTTGTCGACCTTGCCGTCGTCGGATTCGAAAATGATGGCGGTCTTGTCGGCGTTGCCGTTGGTCAGGTGGACATCCAGGCAGTTGGCCGAGACGTTCAGTTCGCCGTCGCCGAACCAGCGGTAGAACGGCGCGTCGGATTCGTCCAGGACCTGCGTGAAGGGCTTGGTCCACTGCAGATTGTCGCGGGCCTGGCCGGCCCAGAATCCGTCGAAGTCGTTCTCGACCTGCGCGCACAGCGCGTTGTAGGCGTCCATGCTGGGAATCGCGGCGCCCTGCGCGGCGCGCTCGGGCGGCGGAAACACGCGGTTTTCCACCAGGACGGACTCAATAGCGTTCGACATGATCTTGTCTCCAATCGGTGATTCTGTTGTTTATGCTGCTTTTTTATTACCCACCTGCAACCGTATCGCCGCGCTCTTACGGGCACCTTACGCAAAATGCGGGCCAGAGCCCGCAGCTTGACGAGGCCCAAGGCGATGCGTCTGCGCCGGGTCTGGGCAGGAAGACGCCACAAGGCGCCAACCGGGCAGCATGCACAAGCCAACGACGCGCCCTCACGCGGCGCGCCAACAATGCCAAGCAATCAACGTGCGCCGCCGCATCGAAACGCGCCGGCGCAAAGGCAGTCCATAAGGATAGCAGCCGCATCAGGCTTGACGAATACGGCATTCAGCCGGCCTGCCGGGCGAGACCGCGCTTCATGTCCACCCGCGACAACAGGACCAGCCCTCCCACGAAGAACAGCCCCGTGACGAGGATGGCCAGGCGATGATTGCCCTCCGTGCCCCACGTCACCAGCCCATACGTCAACGGGCCGATCACGGCGGCAAGCTGCACGGCAAACGTCCATAGCGAATAGAACTCGGCCAGCCGGCCCGCGGGCGCCAGCGCGCCGGTCATGGCGCGGCCCGCGCTTTGCGTGGTGCCCATGCACAGCCCGGCCAGCGCGGCCGCCACCCAGAACACGGGCGCGGTCACGGCCGAGTAGGCCACCAGCACCATCACGATCCACCCGGCCAGCGTGATGGCCAGCGCCGGCTTGTGGCCGATGCGGTCCTGCACGTAGCCGAATGAAAACGCCCCCGCCGCCGCGCCGATATTCACCGTGAACACCAGCAGCATGATCTGCGGCGTGGTGAAGCCCATGACTTCGGACGCGTACACGGCCGCCAGCGTGATCACAACGGAGATCCCGGCCTGGTAGCAGGCAATGCACATCAAGAGGCGGCGGAACTCCGGAAAGTGCAGGCCCGTCTCGCGCCAGGCGTACGCCAGCCGCTTGAGCATGTGCAGCGCGGCCGGATTGCCCGGCTGCGGCCGTGCGCGCTCGCGCAGCAGAAAGAACGACGGCAGCGCAGCCAGCGCAAAGACAGATGCGGTCACCACGATGACCCACGGCACGAACTCTTCGGCGGTGGCGCCGCGGGCCTCGGCCAGCGTCACCACGACGAGCGACAGGCCCAGCGTCAGCATGCCGCCGCAATAGCCGAAGCTCCAGCCCCAGCCCGACACGCGGCCCAGCGCCTGCGGCCGCGCCAGTTCGGGCAGGAAGGCGGCGACCACGGATTCACCGACGCAATAGCAGTAGTTGGAGACGACGATGGCGGCCAGCGCGAGCCACACGTCGCCGGGTCCGGCCTGCGTAAGCACCAGCGTGGCGGCCACGCAGCCGATCGTGCTGGTGTAAAGCAGCCGCCGCTTGCTGGCCCGCGCATCGGCGCGCGCGCCCAGCGTGGGCATGGTCAGCATGATGAGCAGGTAAGACAGCGACAGCGCCGCCGTCCAGGCCAGCGTGGCCCACGAGGCGCGCCCGCCTACCACGCCGACGAAATAGGTGCTGAAGACCGCCGTGAGAATCACGGTGGTGTAGCCGGAGTTCGCGAAGTCGTACATGGCCCAGGCCAGGACTTCGCGGCGGGTGACGCCCGGGTTCAGCGGACCGTCGTCCGCCGCCCGGGGGTCCTGCGCGGAAACGCCGGCAGGCGTTTCCGGCGGCTGCGCCTGGCTCATAGGCCCAGCGCGGCGATGCCTGCTTGTGCGATCTGCACGTCTTCGGTCGACTTCACGCCCGAGACGCCCACCGCGCCGATGACCTGGCCGTCGGCGATGACCGGAACGCCGCCCTCAAGCATGCCTTCGATCAGGGGCGCCGACAGGAACGAGTAGCGGCCGTTGTTGATGAGTTCTTCGTAGATGCGCGATTCGCGGCGGCCCAGCGCGGCCGTCTTGGCCTTGGCCGGCGCGATGTGCGACGAGATGGGAGCCGCATCGTCCAGTCGCAGCATGCCCAGCAGATGGCCGCCATCGTCGGTCACGGCGATGGTGACGGCCCACTTGTTCTGCAAGGCGTGTGCTTCGGCCGCGGCCAGGATCTTTTTGACGTCGTCGGCGCTCAGCACGGGTTTGGTTTTCATTGCAGTGACTCCTTGATCTGTTCGAGGGCGTTAGGGTCTTCCATGGTGGTAAGGTCGCCGGGATCGCGCGACTCGCATACCGCGACGATCGCGCGGCGCAGCACCTTGCCGGAACGGGTCTTAGGCAGCGCGCCCACGAACCGGATCCTGGCCGGCCTTGCCACCGCCCCAAGCTGTTCTTCCACCAGGCGCATGATATCGCCTTCCAGCTGCTTTGCCGCTTCCGGCGTGTCGGCGCCGGCGGGATTCTTCAGCACGGCAAACGCCATGGCGACCTGCCCCTTCAGCGGGTCGGCCACCCCCACCACCGCGCATTCGGCAATGCCGCTGTGGCTGTTGACGGATTCCTCGATTTCGCGCGTGCCCAACCGGTGGCCCGCCACGTTGATCACGTCGTCCGTGCGGCCCAGGATGAACCAGTAGCCGTCGGCATCCACCCGCCCCCAGTCGAAGGTCGAATACACCTGGCGGCCCGGAATCGACGTGAAATAGGTCTCGACGAAGCGCGCGTCGTCGCCCCAGATGGTGGACATGGCGCCCGGCGGCAGCGGCGGCACGATGGCCACCACACCCTTCTGGTCGGGCCCAAGATCCTCGCCGGTGGACTCGCTGACGATGCGCGCGTCAAAGCCGTAGACCGGGAACGAGGGGCTGCCGAACCGGGTGGGGACTTTTTCGATGCCGGGCTGCGCCGACAGGATCGGCCAGCCGGATTCCGTTTGCCAGTAGTTGTCGATGATGGGCTTGCCCAGCCCTTCGGAGATCCATTGCGCGGTCGGCTCGTCCAGCGGCTCCCCGGCCAGGTAGACGGCGCGCAGGGTGGAAAGGTCATGCCGCTTGAGCAATTCGGGATCCTGGCGCTTGAGCACGCGCACGGCCGTGGGCGCCGAGAAGAGCGTATTCACGCCGTACTGCTCGACCAGCTTCCAGAGGATCGCGCCATCCGGGCGCACGGGCGTCCCTTCGTACAGGATGGTCGATTGCCCGCCAATGAGCGGTCCGTAGACAATATAGGAATGCCCCACTACCCAGCCGATGTCGCTGGTGCAGAAATAGGTGTCGCCGGGGCGGCCGTCGAACAGGTATTCCATGGACGAGGCCAGCGCCACGGCGTAGCCGCCCGTGTCGCGCTGCACGCCCTTGGGACGGCCGGTGGTGCCGGAGGTGTAGAGGATGTAGCTAGGCTCGGACGATTCCAGCCATTCGACGGGCACCCGCGCGCCGCGGTGGCGTTCGCGCAGCGTCGCGTAGTCCTGGTCGCGCCCGGCCACCGGCTCGAACGGCGCCAGGCCGCGGTCGAACACCACCACCGACGCCGGCGGCGACTTGGCCAGACTCAAGGCACGGTCCAGCAGCGGCTTGTATGGCACGACCTTGCCGCCGCGCGAGCCGCCATCCGTGCACACCACCACCTTGGGCGCCGCATCGTCGATGCGCTGCGCGAGGTTCACGGATGCAAACCCGCCGAACACCACCGAGTGGACCGCGCCGATCCGGGCGCACGCCAGCATCGTGAATACCGCTTCGGGCACCATGGGCATGTAAAGCAGGACCCGGTCGCCGCGCCCCACGCCCAGTTCGCGCAACATGGCGGCGGCGGCGTTCACTTCTTCAAAGACGTCCTGCCGCGTATAGACGTGCTCGCGATCCACTTCCGTGGAGACCCAGATGAGGGCCGGCTTGTCAGCCTGCGTGGGCAGCCAGCGGTCTACCGCGTTGTGACACAGGTTGGTGCGCCCGCCGACGAACCACTTGGCGAAGGGCGGACGCGAGAAGTCCAGCACACTGTCAAATGGCGTTTCCCAGTGAATGCGCGTGGCCTCTTCGCGCCAGAACGCATCGCGGTCATGAACCGAGCGATAGTGGAAATCCCGGGTTCTTTGCATGGTTGTCTCCTGGTATTGTTCATAGGCCTTAAGGCTGATTGATTTTTTGTCTAGTCTTTTCAGTCATTCTGGTAGGCAAACCTTGCACGAGGCTTGCCGCAAGTCAAAAAATTCTTCCAGATGTCCACGCTGCATGGATATTTAGGGCCGTTACGTCACGAATCGGCCTTAAAAGTTTGGTAGAATCCCCGCGAAGTTGCACATAATTGTTGAATTTGCTGACATTTCGGCCCCATCCGCGGCTAAAGCGCGGGTTTTTGCTGTCATTCAGTGAATCATCCCCAGGCGAATGCATCGACACTCCAAACCCGCGCGATTCAATTCAACCACTGGCCATGCAAAGCGCGGTCTGCGCATGCTCGCCTTGGTTGCTTGCTTTGCGGGTCTGGCCGGTTGTGCAAGCACTAGTCAAAAGTCAACCGCCCATACGTCCGAGATCGATCCCTACGAGATGGAATGGGTTGCCACCGCCGATGACCCGATCGGCATGCTGGTGGTCCAGAAATTCAAGCGTGAACGCCAGCGCACCCATTCGGGTGTCGGCAGCGACAACGCCATGGTCAGCGAAGCCCTGAACCACCTGGGCATCCGCTACCGTTTCGGCGGCAGTACCCCCGAAACCGGCTTTGACTGTAGCGGCCTGGTCGCTTACTCGGCCGAACGCGGCCTGGGCCTCAAGCTGCCCCGCAACGCCGCTGAAATCGCCCAGCAAGGCGTGGCCGTCGCCAAAAACGAACTGCAGGTCGGCGACCTCGTCTTCTTCAATACCATGGGCCGCCGCTATTCCCACGTTGGCATCTACCTGGGCGACGACCGCTTCGTGCATTCCCCCAGCGCCGGTGGCGTGGTGCGCGTCGAAAGCATGACCATGGCCTACTGGTCCAAGCGCTACAACGGCGCCCGCCGCCTGGACAACACCCTGATGGCGTCGGCCCGCGCGGCCAACTGACCGCCCACCTAGACTGCCGCCCTTTTCAGGGCAACATCTTCGCACGCAGGCCAACCTGCCGCCATCGTCCAAATGCAAAACGCCGCCCGACTTCCCATCCGGCGGCGTTTTCGTTTTTTCTCTTCGCGGCGATCAGACCGCAGGCCGTATCGGCCTCCCCAGTTTGTCTTGGATGCGCGGCAAGACGCGTCCCGTCAATGAACGGTGCCGGCGCGCGGGCACAACCCGCACTGCTGCAGGGCTTGCTGCATGCTGCACACGGAACGGCGACAAGCCACGACCCGGATGCCGCCGCGCTGCGCCGCGTTGCGGAAGGTCTTCATGACGTTGTGACCAAGAAAATCGGTCAGCAAAATGACCAATTGCGTGCCGGAGGGCAACTGCAAGGTCTTCTTTTGATGCGAGGGATCGCGCCCGCTGATGTGGTGCGTGATCGAGATGTTGTGTCCTTTGAGCAGATCGGGAATATTGCCGAGGCGGTCGGCGCCCACTACCACTGCACTAAGTCCTGCCGTCATGATTTACCTCACTGGGTCGTTGAGCCTGGATGTAATGATAATGATTCCTATTTTTTCGTCAACTTAAATGAGATCAGTTCTTATTTAATTATTTTTATGAGCTTGTCGAAAGGGATAGCCGTCTCACCCTTCCCGCCTGAATGGCAGGCAAAAAAAACGCGACGTCGCAAGGACGTCGCGCTTTTTCAAGCATGCTGCGGGGATGCGGGCTACTTCGGCGTGCCCTGCACCGCGTCGGTGACGACGGCCCGGGTCAGCGACGGCGCCAGCATCTCCAGGAAGGTGTAGACGTAGTCGCGCAGGAACACGCCCGCCTTCACCCCCACGCGGGTGGTATGGGTGCCGAACAGATGCCCCACCGGCAGGCCGACCAGATTCGAGTCACGGCGCGGATCATAGGCAACGCCCGCGATGATGCCGATGCCCAGGCCCACGTCCACGTAGGTCTTGATCACGTCGGCGTCGATGGCTTCGAGCACGATGTCCGGATGGATGCCCTGGTTGGCGAAAATCTCGTCGATCGTGCTGCGGCCGGTAAAGGCCCGGTCGTAGGTCACGATCGGGTATTCGGCCAGTTGCGCCAGCGACAGGCGCTTGGCGGCGCTGGAGGTCAGCTCGGCCAGCGGATGATCGGGCCGCACCACCACCGTGTGCTCCCACGCGTAGACCGGCAGCGTGGCCAGACCCGGCGTCAGCGCCAGCGATTCGGTCGCCAGCGCCAGATCCGCCTGTTCATGCAGTACCATTTCGGCCAGCTGGGCGGGGCTGCCCTCGGCCAGCGACAAGTGAACCTTGGGAAACTGCTTGCGGAACGCGGGAATCACGCGGGGCAGCAGATAGCGCGCCTGCGTGTGGGTGCAGGCAATGACCAGGCCGCCCTCGTCGCGGCGTGCGAATTCGTCGCTGACTTTTTTCAGGTTGTCGACCTCGCGCATGATGCGGTCGATCACCTGCGACACGGCCAGACCGGGCTTGGTCAGCCCCTTGATGCGCTTGCCATGACGTTCGAAGATCTTGATGCCCAGCTCGTCCTCGAACTCGATGATGGCCTTCGAAACGCCGGGCTGCGAGGTGTAGAGCATCCGGGCGGCTTCGGTCAGGTTGAAGTCGCGCCGGATGGTTTCACGCACGAAACGAAATTGCTGGAGGTTCATTAATTGGCCCCTGATAGACGGGCCAATTATAAGTAATAAGAACGCCTTGCTATATGAATTATCGATATAAGCTTAGGAGCAAGGCGTCCCTCTTTCAGCGCATCGAGATCGTCGTGTTCACGGTCTTGGCGTGTGCCGACCAGCGCGCGGTCACCGTCTTGGTCTGCGTCCAGAACTGCACCGCCTGCTTGCCGTTGGGACCCAGATCGCCCAGCTTGGAGCCGCGCGAACCCGTGAAGCTGAACCACGCCACCGGCACGGGAATAGGCACGTTGATGCCCACCTGGCCCACGTCGATGTTGTTCTGGAAGTAGCGCGCCGCGCCCCCGTCCTGCGTGAACAGCGCGACGCCATTGCCGTTGGGGTTGCGGTTGATGAACGCCACCGCGTCTTCCAGGGTCTCGACGCCGACGCAGCACAGGACCGGGCCGAAGATCTCTTCCGTGTAGATGGTCATGTTCTCGGCGACGCCGTCGAACACGGTCGGGCCAACGAAGTTGCCTTCCTCGAAGCCGGCCACCTTCAGGTTGCGGCCGTCCAGCAGCAGCTTGGCGCCTTCGTCCACGCCCTTCTGGATCAGGCTTTCGACGCGCTTCTTGGCGTTGGGCGACACCAGCGGACCCAGGTCGGCTTCGCGATCCGTGCCGGCGTTGACCTTGAGCTTCTTGGCGCGCTCGACGAAGTCGGGCAGCCAGTTGCGGGCCTCGCCCACCAGCACGGCCACGGAAGAGGCCATGCAGCGCTGGCCTGCCGCGCCAAAGGCGGCGCCCAGCAGCTGGTTCAGCGCCACTTCGGGATCGGCGTCCGGCAGGACCACGCAGTGGTTCTTCGCGCCCATCATGGACTGGCAGCGCTTGCCGGCGGCCGACGCGCGGTTGTAGATCTCGGTGCCCACGCGGGTCGAGCCGATGAACGACACCGCCTTGATGTCGGGGTGCTCGCACAGGCCATTGGCCGTTTCAGGACCGCCGTGCACCACGTTCAGCACGCCCGGCGGCAGGCCGGCTTCCAGCGCCAATTCCGCCAGGAACAGCGACGACGTCGGATCCTGCTCAGAAGGCTTCAACACGAACGTGTTGCCGCACGCCACGGCGATGGGGAACATGAAGCACGGCAGCATGACCGGGAAGTTGAACGCGGTGATGCCCGCGCACACGCCCAGCGGCTGGATCAGGGTGTAGACATCGATGCCTGACGCCGCGTTCTCCGCGTATTCGCCCAGTTGCAGATTGGCGATCGAGCAGGCGTGCTCGACCACTTCCAGGCCGCGGCCGACCTCACCCTCGGCGTCCGGCAGCGTCTTGCCGTGTTCGCGGGTGATCATCTCGGCCAGCTTGCCGGTATTGGCGCGCAGCAGTTCCTGGAACTTGAGCATGACGCGCATGCGCGTGCCCTGCCCGGCGTTGCGCCAGGTCTTGAAGGCCTCCTTGGCGTTGGAGACGGCCAGGTCCAGTTCTTCGCGCGTGGCGAAGGGCACCTTGGCGACGACCTCCTGGGTGGCGGGGTTGATCACGTCTCGCCATTCGGTGGTTTTGGACTGCACAAGCTTGCCGCCGATCAATAGCGGAACGCGGGGGACTTCACTCATTTTGTTGCTCCTCACACTGCGTAGTCGATGCGGATGAAAATCCGCGTTCTTGGATCGAGCCGCGCCCGCGGGACAGCGCCCGCGGGCTTGGCGCTATTTCTTCACCAGCGGGCAGGTCGAATCGGCCAGGGGCTGGAAGGCTTCGGCCGCCGGGATGGTGGCCACCAGCTTCGAATAGTCCCAGCCGCCCTTGGAGTCCGCGGGCTTCTTGACTTCATACAGGTACATATCGTGGATCACGCGGCCGTCCGGACGGATCGACGCATTGCGCATGATGGGATCCTTGATGGGGATCTCGCGCATCTTGTCGGCGACGACCTTGCCGTCGGTGCTGTTGGCGGCGGCCACCGCGCGCAGGTAATGCAGCACGCTGGAATACACGCCCGCCTGCGTCATCGTGGGCTTCAGGCCGCGGAACGCCTTCTCGAAGCGCCCCGACCACTCACGCGTCGCATCGTCGTAATCCCAGTAAAAGCCATCCACGTAAGACAGCCCCTGCGCGTTCTCCAGGCCGAGCGCACGCAGATCGGACAGGAAGATGAGCAGGGAAACCAGCCGCTGCCCACCGGCCACGATGCCGAACTCGCGCGCCTGCTTGACCGCATTGACGGTGTCCTGGCCGCCATTGGCCAGCGCCACCACCTGCGCCTTGGAGCTCTGCGCCTGCAGCAGATAGGACGCGAAGTCGGGCGCGTTCAGCGGGTGGCG
>JAEYVD010000379.1 GCA_023432075.1 Pseudomonadota bacterium
GGCTGGTCGGCATCAGCGCGCCCACCAGCGCCGCGTGGGTGGTGACGTTTACCGCGTAGTCGGCGTGGTAGCCCTCGCGCTTCATCATCGGGATCATCACCGACCCCATCGCCGACACGTCCGCCACCGGCGATCCCGACACGCCGCCGAACAGCGTGCAGGCCACCACGTTGGACATCCCCAGGCCGCCTCGCACATGGCCTACCAGCGACTTGGCGAACGCCACGATGCGGTCGGCAATGCCGCCGTACAGCATCAGCTCGCCGGTGAAGATGAAGAAGGGGATGGCCAGGAACGAAAACGCGTTCATGCCTGAGGTCATCTGCTGGAAGGCCACCGCCAGCGGCAGGTCTTCGTACATGATGGCCGTGATGGACGACAGCCCGATGGCGAAGGCCACGGGCACGCCGATCACGAGGAACCCCATGAAGGTGAAGGAGAGCAGTGTCAGCGCCATGCCGGTACCACCTTCTGGTTGCGCAGGATCGCGATGATGTGCTCAATGGAAAAGAGCGCGATCAAGGTGCCCGACAGGGTTGCAGGAACGTACTTCCACGCGTTGGAGATGCCCAGGTTGGGGATCTTGTAGGCCGCGACGGACTCGGCCAGCACGCCGCAGTTCCAGGCCATCAGCACGCCGAACAGCAGGACGAGCAGATGGATGACGATGCGCAGCCGCCGTTGCCCGGCGGGGGGCAGGGCGTCGAGCAGGGACTCAAAGCCGATATGCCCGGCGTCGCGCACGCCAACCGCCGCGCCCAGCATGGTGACGTACAGCACCAGCAGGAGCGCCAGGCTTTCCGCCCAGGTCGGCGTGCTGTTCAGCACGTGGCGGCCGAAGATCTGCAGCGAGACGGCGACGATCAGGCAGATCAGCCCGAATACGCTTGTCCACATGCAGATTCGCGCCAATCGGGCGCAGGCGCGGGAGTAGGCATCCAGCGGGGCAGCCAGGGCTTCTTCCCGGCCCCCCGCGGGGACATCTGGTTCATTCGTGGGTGTGGCCAACATGATGTCCTCACTGCACGGCCTGGATCTTGGCGACCAGGTCCTTCATTTCAGGGGTGGTGACGAAGCGTTCGTAAACCGGCTTCATCGCGCCCTGGAACGAGGGTTTGTCGACCTGCGAGATCTGCGAGCCTGCCTTCTCGACCACCGCGCGCGACTTCTGCTCGCGCTCGTCCCACAGCTTGCGCATGTAAGGCACCGATTCGCGCGCCGCTTCGCGCAGGATCTTCTGGTCCTCGGGCGGCAGCTTGTCCCACTGCCGCTTGGAGAAGATCAGGATCTCGGGCGTCATCGTGTGCTCGGTCAGCGAATAGAACTTGGCGACCTCGTAGTGATGCGCGCTTTCGTAGCTGGGGAAGTTGTTCTCGGCCGCGTCGACCAGCCCGGTCTTGAGCGACGTGTACACCTCGCCCATCGGCATCGGCGTGGCGTTGCCGCCCATCGCCTCGACCATCGCCACGGACAGGTCCGACTGCTGCACGCGGATCTTCAGGCCCTTGGCGTCGGCCAGCGTCTTGATCGGCTTCTTGGTCGTGTACATGGAGCGCGATCCGCTGTCGTACCAGGCCAGGCCGACGAAGCCGGCTCCCTCGCACGAGCGCAGGATCTGATCGCCGATCTCGCTGTCCAGCACCTTGTGCAGATGCTCCTTGGAGCGGAACAGGAACGGCAGCGAGGGCACGCGGGTGGTCTGGCAGATGTTGTGCATCGCCGCGCTCGATACGCGGGCCATGGCCAACGCGCCCAGCTTCACCTGTTCGATCGAATCGTCTTCGTTGCCCAGCGCGCCGCCAGAGAACACCTTCACGGTGATGCGGCCGTTGGTCCGTTGCTTGACCAGATCGCCGAAGTGGCGCACGGCCTGCACAGTGGGGTAGTCGTCGGGATGGATGTCCGCGGAGCGCAGCTCGGCGGCGTGGGTGGCGGGAATCAGCGTCAGCAAGGCAGCCGCGGCCAGAACGGCGCGGCTCAGGTGAGGGTGCAGCATGTCTACCTCCGGATGGGGTACGGCGTTTCGTTGAGGGCCGGGATGGCCCCGAAGCTCTTTGATATGCACTGACCTGCTCGGGGTGGGCGCAAAGGGGCGCGCCCGTCGGGTGCTAACCGGCGCTGGCGGTTTCCTCCAGGCCCTGCACGCCGGGGTGCAGGGCGAACACCGCGCCGTCCAGCGCGCCGGGCTCGGCATTGCCCGGGCGGATCGACGTCACGAAAAGCGTGTCCATGCGGGAGCCGCCGAAGGCGCACATGGCGACCTTGGCGGCGGGCACGTCCAGGGTGCGGTCCAGCCGACCGTCGGGGGTGTAGCGATACACCTTGCCGGCGTCGTTGCCGCAAATCCAGTAGCAGCCCGCCACGTCCACCGCGGCGCCGTCGGGGCGGCCGGCGGGCAGGGCGTCAATGAAGACGCGGCGGTTGCTGGGCACACCCGTCTCGGTGTCGTAGTCGAACGCCCACACGGTGGCGCGCGACGGGTGCGAGTCGGACAGGTACATCGTCCGGCCCTGCGGGCTGAACGCCAGTCCGTTGGGCACGATCAGGCCGTCGAGCAGGACGGCCAGGCCGCACGCGTCATGCCGGTACAGCGCGCCGGCGGACGAGGCCAGCGCCATGTCCATGACCATGGTCCCCGCCAGAAACCGGCCCTGCCGGTCGCAGCGGCCGTCGTTGAATCGCATGCCGGGCGCGGCATGTGTAACGGCTGCGAGCAGTCGCGCAGCGCAGGCCTGGCCATCGCGCAGCGCATCGCAGGCATAAAGACCATCTTCCATCGCCAGCAGCCAGCCGTCGCCGCGCATGGCAATGCTGCCCGCCATCTGCGGCAGCGCCCAGTGCGCGAATGCGCCGGTTTCCGGCGTCCAGCGCCAGAGGGCCTTGCCGGGAATGTCGGTCCAGTAGAACGACTGGTCGGCCCGGCGCCAGATTGGACTTTCTCCGACGCCGCACAACATGGTTCCCAGACGTTCGGCGGGGGTGGGCATGGGAGGCTTCAGGCTTTCGGGAAAGGGAAGGGGCCGGCCTTGACGAAGGCGCCGCCCTGATACCGCGCAGCGGGGTCGTCCGTGGCGAGCGGGGGCTGCGCTTCGATCTTTGCGCGGAATGGCTCCGAGGAATCCTTGGGCGTAAAGCCCAGCACCGCCGCGCCGCTGTTGTCCCACCAGCTGTCGCGGTTGGCCGACGCGCCATAGACGATGAGGTGGCCGACGTCCGGGGTGAAGAGCGCGCGGATGACGAGATCGGTCAGGTCGTCGTGGCTGAGCCAGGTGACCAGCATGCGCCGGTCCTTGGGTTCGGGAAACGACGAGCCGATTCGCAGGCACACGGTCTGGATGCCGTAGCGGTCGAAATAGAAGCGGGAGAGGTTTTCGCCGTAGGCCTTGCTCAGGCCGTAATAGCCGTCTGGCCGCAAGGGCACGTCCGCGTCCAGCGTCTGGCCCTGCTCATAGAAGCCGATGACGTGGTTGGAACTGGCGAATACCACGCGCTGCACGCCATGCAGGCGGGCGGCTTCGTAGACGTTGTAGACGCCCTGGATGTTGGCGGGAAGGATTTCCTCGAAGGGGCGCTCCACCGAGACGCCGCCCAGGTGCACGATGGCGTCCACGCCGCGCACCAGTTCCGACACGGCGGTCGCGTCGGCCAGGTTGCAGGGGATGACCTCTTCGCCCTCGTCAGGGGGCGCCATGGCGGCCACATCCGACACGCGCAGGACATCCGCATGGGCCTTCAATCGGGGACGTAGTACCAGGCCCAGGTTGCCGGCGGCGCCGGTCAATAACAAACGACGACACCGGGAAGATGCAGGCATGTTGTTGACAGCTCGGCTCATGACGCAACGCTCTGTAAATGGCGCGGTGGAGTGGACTTGTCTGGTACGTTATCGTACAACTGTCGCGAAGTATAATGATCGCCATTTTCCAGCGTCAAGCGCTGCGCAACCGTCTTCGGATAATCCCTGATGAACGCTCCTGT
>JAEYVD010000322.1 GCA_023432075.1 Pseudomonadota bacterium
GTCCGGCTCACGCCGGCCGCGCCGAGGGCCGTCCGCAGCAGAACCGCCGTCCCGAAGGGTCGCCGCGCCCGGCCGGCAGTGCGCCCGCCGGCCGCCAGTCCGAAGGACGTTCGGGCCAAGGCCGTCCGGGCGGTGCGCCCCGCGCCGCGCTGCTGAGCAAGTAATATCACTGGCAATCTCGACACTGCGACCCACGGACCCGCGCCATCATGCCTTTATCCACCTGGTTGACGTTCTTCCTGGCCTCCTGGGCCATTTCGTTCTCACCGGGCGCTGGCGCGATCTCGGCCATGTCGTCAGGCCTGAAATACGGCTTTGCGCGCGGCTACTGGAACACGGCAGGCCTGATCCTGGGCATCCTGTTCCAGTTCGTCGTGGTGGCGGTGGGCCTGGGCGCCGTGCTGGCCACCTCGGAAATGGCGTTCAACGTGGTCAAGTACCTGGGGGTGGCCTACCTGGTCTACCTCGGCGTGCGCCAGATCCGCACGGACGCCGCACCCGTGGCGGTGGACGCGGGCGATCCCCGCAAGGCGTCCATCCGCGATCTGGTGATGCGCGGTTTCCTGATCAACACCATGAACCCCAAGGGCACCGTGTTCCTGTTGGCCGTGGTGCCGCAATTCGTGGACCCGGCGCTCTCCTTGACGCCGCAGTACGCTGCGCTGGCGGCCACGCTGGCGTTCACCGACCTGGTGGCGATGGGCGTGTACACGCTGCTGGCGGCGCGCGTGTTGCGCCTCTTGCGCGATGCCAAGCACATCCGCTGGATGAACCGGACCTTCGGGTCGCTGTTCATCCTGGCGGGCGTGTTCCTGGCAACCTTCCGCCGCCACAACTGAATTTGAAGCGTGGGGCACGGGCCGGCAACGGCGCGTTCCCCACATGTTTTCCTGCCCGACACCGGACCGCGCCGGCCTGAATAACGGCGCCAAGCAGAATCCTCCGACCATGAGCATTTCCAACGAAGTCGCACGGCGCCGTACGTTCGCCATCATTTCCCACCCCGACGCGGGCAAGACCACGCTGACGGAAAAGCTGCTGCTGTTCGCAGGCGCGATCCAGATCGCCGGCAGCGTCAAGGCGCGCAAGGCGTCGCGCCACGCCTCGTCCGACTGGATGGAAATCGAAAAGCAGCGCGGCATTTCCGTGGCGTCCTCCGTGATGCAGATGGAGTACCGCGACTGCGTCATCAACCTGCTCGACACGCCGGGCCACCAGGACTTCTCCGAAGACACCTACCGTGTGCTGACGGCAGTGGACGCCGCGCTGATGGTGATCGACGCAGCCAACGGCGTCGAACCGCAGACCATCCGCCTCCTGCAGGTCTGCCGGGCGCGCAACACGCCGATCATCACGTTCATCAACAAGATGGACCGCGAAGTGCGCGAGCCCCTGGAACTGCTGTCGGAAATCGAAGGGCACCTGGGCATGGACGCCGTGCCGTTCTCGTGGCCGGTGGGCATGGGCAAGTCGTTCGGCGGCGTGTTCGACATCCGGCGCGACCGCATGCGCGTGTTCCGTCCTGGCCAGGAGCGCCGTTCCGACAACGACGACTTCATCGAAGGCCTGACCAATCCCGAGATCGCCAAGCGCTTTGGCGGGACGTTCGACCAGGCCAGCGGCGAGATCGAACTCATCAACGAAGCAGCGCCGGCGTTCGACCGCGACCAGTTCCTGGCCGGCAAGCAGACGCCCGTGTTCTTCGGTTCCGCCATCAACAACTTCGGCGTGCAGGAAGTCCTGGACGCCCTGGTCGACCAGGCGCCGCCCCCGGGCCCGCGCACGGCCCTGCAACGCGAAGTGCAGCCCGAAGAACCCAAGTTCACCGGGGTCGTCTTCAAGGTGCAGGCCAACATGGACCCGGCGCACCGCGACCGCGTTGCCTTCGTGCGCGTGAGCTCCGGCCGCTTTGAACGCGGCATGCGCCTGAAAGTGGCGCGCACCAACAAGGAAATGCGCCCGAACAACGTGGTGTCGTTCCTGTCGCAGCGCCGCGAACTCCTGGACGAGGCCTATGCCGGCGACGTCATCGGCATCCCCAACCACGGCGTGCTGCAACTGGGCGACGTGCTGACCGAAGGCGAGACCCTGCAGTTCACCGGGCTGCCGTTCTTCGCCCCGGAACTGTTCCAGGCGGTCGAAGTGAAGGACCCGCTGCGCACGAAGCAGCTGCGCACCGGCCTCACCCAATTGGGCGAGGAAGGGGCCATCCAGGTGTTCCGTCCCGACGTCGCCGGCGGCTCGCTGCTGTTGGGCGCGGTTGGCCAACTGCAGTTCGAAGTGGTCGCGCACCGCCTGAAGACCGAGTATGGCGTGGATGCCCGGATGCTGCCGTCGCGCTACACAATGGCACGTTGGATTACGTCTGAAAACCCCAAGGCGCTGCGCAAGTTCATGGATGCCAATGCCGCCCATATCGCCTATGATGTGGTCGATGCTGCGGCGTTTTTGATCGGTTCTCCCGCGCAGTTGCGCGTCGCCGAGGAACTGTATCCCGATGTGAAATTCCATGCCATGCGGGAGCACGGCGGCAAGGTTTTCGGAGACAAAGCGTAGACCCGTTCGGGTTCCGCACGGCAGATTGAGGGTAGCAATGTCTTGGCGTTTTTTGATTGCAACGCTCCTGATCGCGCTCGGCGCGTCGGCTTGGGGCGGAATACAACTGGGTGACTGGCTGGTGGCGCACGCGCCGGCGGCCGCACCCGCTCCTGGGCAGGACGCCGCGGCGTCCCAGCAGCCCGTGCTGGACGCCAATGGCCGTCCGTATGTGGCGCAGCCGCCGCAACCGCGCATCGATGGCACGCTAGGCGTGCCGGACAAGCCGGCCGACCGCGAATGGCAGGTCAATACCGTGTCGCTGTTCGACACGGTCAGCGATCCAGCCGTCCAGATCTCGCGCGAACGCATCAGCCCCGAACAGGCGCGCGAAATCGCCGCTTCGTCGCAGGTGCCGCTGCCCTCGGGCACGTCCGACGTCAGCACCATGGACCTGCTGGTCCCCGGCACCTCGACCGCCATCAATGGCGGCGTGGCAGCCGGCGGCAACTACGGCACGCCGCAAATGGTGCAGGCGCCCCCGCCGCCGCCCAACACGGCGCCGGCTCCCGGCGCGCAAGGCTGGCAAGACGCGCTGCGGCGCGAACTGGCGCAGTGCGCCACCCAAGGCTTCTTCGAGCGCCCCTCGTGTTCCTGGAACGCGCGCAACAAGTACTGCGCACCGAACCGCGCCTGGGGCACGATGGCCGAATGCCCGGCCCGTCCGCAGTAAGGTCTCTGCAGCGGCATATCAGCCTGCCTGCGCAGGTTTCCGGCATAAAAAATGGCGCCCCGCGGGGCGCCATTTCTTTTGCAGCCAAGTGCCTTATTCGGGCACGGACATCTGGCTCTGCAGGTAGTTCTGGATGCCGACCTTGTCGATCAGGTCGATCTGGGTTTCCAGGTAGTCGATGTGCTCTTCGGTGTCGTCCAGGATGTCCTGGAACAGATCGCGCGACACGTAGTCCCGCACCGATTCGCAATACGCAATGGCTTCCTTGACGGTTGCCTGAGCAGCCGTCTCGAGCTTCAGGTCACAGGCCAGCAGTTCCGGCACGTCTTCGCCGATCAGCAGCTTGTGCAGGTCTTGCAGGTTGGGCAGGCCGTCCAGCATGAAGATGCGGGCGATCAGACGATCGGCGTGCTTCATTTCGCCGATCGATTCTTCGTACTCGTGCTTGCCCAGCTTGTCGAAGCCCCAATGGTTCAGCATGCGGGCATGCAGGAAGTATTGGTTGATGGCCGTCAGCTCATTGGTCAGTTGCTTGTTGAGAAACTGGATGACGGTTTTGTCGCCTTTCATAATGGACTCCTTGCAGTCAGGCGCGACGCGAGCGCATCGCGACAAAGGAGCGCACGATGCCGCGCGTACGCAACCCGTGCAGACTACCATTCGGCGCGGGGCCGCGCCTAGCCTTGCGCTGCATTTGGTAAACGGCTTTACGAGCGCAATCAGAAAGCGACAGGCTAATGAGAATGAGTATGCGTGCGTGAGGCCTTGCGGGTTTGGGGACGGATTGGCGCGGCTTTGCGATGCGCGTCATGCCGAATCGGGCTCGAACATGCCGGACCTTTGCGCGCCGCGTGGGCGTTGATGGTGTGCGATCCTGCCCTGCTGGCGCGTGGCGCGCGCTCGTTGCATATCAGCAACCCGTGCGCTGCATGTTGACCGTCCTCAACTTACGCGGTCCGCCGGGTCGCGAGCCAGATGCCGAATGCGATGGGAACGATGCCCAACAGGTCCAGCCATGAAACGGGCTCGCGCAGGACCACCCATCCGAAGAGCAAGCCCAGGGGCGGCATCAGAAAATGCAGCGCGCTCGCCGAGGTGGCGCTGGCGCGGCCCAGGATCATGAACCACAGGTAATACCCGCCCATGGACACCGCGACGATCATGTAGGCCATGCTCCAGATCAGGCTTGAAGTCAGGCGCGCATCGCCCAGGCTCTCGGTGGCCAGGGCAAATGGCAGCAGCGCCGCGGCGCCGGCCAGCGACTGGATGCCGGTCGACGTCCACAAACCGGAGGTAGGTTTGAGCCGCTTGTAGAGCAGCGTGCCGGCCACCAGCGCCACCAGGCCACCCGTCACGAGCAGCGTCCCGTGCAGGTCTTCGTGCATGCCGGTCAGCCGCGACCGCAACACCAGCGCGACACCCGCCAGGCCCAGGCACAGCCCCAGCAGCTTGCGCCAGCTCAGCCGCTCGCCCAGCATCGGGCCGGCCAGCACGCCGATGAGCAGCGGATTCGTGCTGATGAGTACGGCCGTGAACGCGGACGACACCGTGGTCATCCCCGACCAGCTCAGGCCCAAGTACAGCGCGTTGTTGAGCACGCCCAACAAGACCAGCGCCGCCAGGTCTCGGCCAGAGGGCAGCTTCCAGCGGCCGCTGGCCGCTGCCAAGCCCAGCATCAGCGCGCCCGCGATCAAAAACCGGATCGTCAGCAACGTGAGCGGCGGACAGTCGCGCACCGCGATCTTCGCGGCGGCAAAGGCCGAACTCCACAGAAAGCAGAACGCGGCGATCGGCGCGAGGCGGATGCCGGGGTGGTCGTTCGCGGGCAAGGCGCAGGGTGGGGTGGATAAAGCCTTCATGGCGAGTCCGGCAATGGGGGACTGCAACCGCAAGGGCGGCGCAATGCAGGCATTCTCCTCGCGGCCCCATCCAATGACAAACGCTTTATTCGGACTCGCGGTATTCGAGAATCAAACGGCTCGGCGGTGCCCCACCCCTACTTCATCTCGTTCTGGTGCATCGCTTTGTGATGGTGGCAGATGCGGTGCAGCCGCAGGCGATGCCACGCGCCAGCTTGCGGTGGCTATCAGCGAGTTTCTAGAGAAGGAAATGACGAGGCTCGCCGCATGAAGGCAGCGAGCCGGTAGAGACACCAATGCTCAGGCGATGGCGACCAGCGGAATCGGGAAGCTGCTGTTGGCAGCCGGCGTGTCCGATTCGACGAGGGCGGGAGCATTGACCGGAACCGCGATGGAGCGCACGTCGCACACGCTGGAGCAGCGGCCGCCCGGCAGGTATTCGGCGGCGGTTGCCGCGCAGCAGCCGCAGCACGTGGCCACGCCCAGCTCGAACTGCAGGTCGGAAAGCGTCGACGCGCCGGCGTCCACGCTGGCGCGGACTTGGCGTTCGGTGATGGCATTACATACGCAAATGTACATGCGAATGATTATCGAAAAATATTCATGCCCTGACAAGCCCTTTACGCAAATAAATTTGCAACCGGCCTGTCACGCAAGCCTTTGAAAACAGGGACGAATTTGCCGAAGCGCGTCCCTTATTTCAGCGTGCGGAGGCCTGCGCCTTGCGCAGCGCGGCGGGGGCAATCCGCAGCGCTTCGCGGTACTTTGCCACCGTCCGGCGCGCAATCACTATCCCCTGATCGGCCAGTTTTTGCATGATCTGGCTGTCCGACAACGGCTTGGCGCGGTTCTCGTCGGCCACCATCTGGCGGATGTAGGTCTGCACGGCGGTGGCCGACGTCGCGTCGCCGCCTTCTGTCGACACGCCGGTTCCAAAGAAGCGCTTGAGCTCCAGCGTGCCGAATGGAGTAAGCATGTACTTCTGCGTTGTGGCCCGTGAAATGGTCGATTCATGCAGGCCCAGCTCGCCGGCGATGTCTTTCAGGATGAGCGGACGCATGGCCGCCGGCCCCTGGCTGAAGAAGGCCGTCTGACGCTCGACGATCGCCTGCGACACGCGCAGGATGGTGTCAAAGCGCTGCTCCACATTGCGGATCATCCATTTGGCCTGCTGCAGTTGGGCCTGCAGGCCGGCGTGGGCGGATTCCTTCTGATTGCCCAGCATCTGGGCGTACAGCCCGTTGATCTGCAGCCGCGGCACCGCGGCGCTGTTCAGCGTGGCCTGCCAACCGCGTCGCGTCTTGCGAACGATGACGTCCGGCACCGCGTACTCGGCCGCCGGCACGGTCCACGCCCGGCCCGGCCGGGGTTCCAGCCGCAGGATCAGCGAATGGGCCGCACGGAAGGTGGGCTCGTCGCAGCCGACCGCCGCACACAGGCGTGCGGCGTTGCCGGTAGCCAACAGCGGCAGGTGCTCGGCGCAGATCCGGCGCGCACAGCCCAGCACTGCGGGGTCCGCCGCCTCGGGCAGCAAGGTGAGGTCCGGATTGCGCAGCTGCAGTTGCAGGCATTCAGCCATGTCGCGCGCGCCGATGCCCACCGGATCGAACGATTGCAGCAGCGACAGGGCGGCGCGCAGCTCGTCCATGTCGGGCTCCATTTCGGCCGGGAGCCAACCCAGGATTTCGTCCAGCGGCGAACCCAGGTAGCCGTTTTCATCCAGCTCGTCGATCAGCAGGGACGCCAGCGCGGCATCGCGCGGCGCGGCGCGCGTCAGGGCAAGCTGGCCCAGCAGATGCTCGCGCAGCGTGTCCGGCCGCGCGGCCTCGGGCAGGCTCGCGTCGTCGTCGGGATACACGCCGCCCGAGCCGGGCATCTCGTCGATGGGGGTCTCGCGCTCGGCCGCCGGTTCGTCGTCCTGAACGGAAGATTCGCGCTCGGATTCGGCCCGATCCTCCGCCGTCGCCGGCTCGTCCTCGCGATCCAGCAGGGGATTCTCGGCCAGCACTTGCGAGATTTCCGCTTCAAGGTCGAGCGTGGACAACTGCAACAACCGGATCGATTGCTGAAGTTGTGGGGTCAGCGTCAGGTGCTGGCCAGGCCGCAGTTCTAAAATTGGACGGGTCATAGGTACAATATTTTGCATGATGAATCTGACTTC
>JAEYVD010000426.1 GCA_023432075.1 Pseudomonadota bacterium
TGGCCTTGATCTCGATGGTGCCCAGGCCCGCGGCGTCGGCGATGGCGGTGCCGGACATGCCGGCAAACACCACCGATCCGATGATGTTCACCTGCCCCAGCCCGCCGCGCATCCAGCCCACCAGCGCCACGGCAAAGTTGTAGATGCGGCCCGTGATGCCCGCAATGTTCATCAGGTTGCCGGCCAGGATGAAGAACGGCACGGCCAGCAGCGGAAACGACTCCACGCCCGCAATCATGCGCTGCGCGATGACGACGTCCGGCACGCTGCCGGAAATCAGGATGAACAGCAGGGACGCGCCTGCCATCGAGACCGCCACCGGCAGCCCCATGATCATCAACAGCAGAAAACTTCCTATCAGGGTGCCCATGTATCGCTCCTGGCAAGGCACTGCGGATTCGGGGGGGTCAGTCCAGCGCTTCAGTCCAGCGACTCATAGGCTGCGGGGTTCTCCAGGATGGAGTAGCCCTGCCGCCAGTTCTGCACGGACACCTGCAGCGACCGCAAGAACATCATGGCGAATCCCGCCAGCGCCACCCAATACACATACGCCTTGTTCCAGAACAGCGTCGTCATGGGCTCGTCGCCCACCAGGACGATGTAGCGGTACGTCAGCCACACGGCATAGCCGAAGAACGCGGTGCGCAGGATGTCGATCAGCGTGGACAGCACGCGGCCGGCAGGCTTGGGCAGGTAGCGGTACAGGAAGTCGACCTGGATATGGCGGCACGCGCGCACGCACATCGCGGATCCCAGAAACACCACGCCGATCAGGCAATACACCGCCAGCTCCTCGGTCCAGGCGTACGAGTCGTTCAGCACGTAGCGGGAAAAGAACTGCAGGAAGACCAGCAACGCCATCGCCCAGAACATGGCCAGGCAGATCCAGTCTTCCGGCTGGTAGCCGGACAGGCTGACCACGTGATGATCGGCTTCCTCGAAACTCTGGACGATCTCGTCCACCGAGGCGACATGATGCGGACCGGGCGGCTGGTCCGGCGGATTGCTGACGGCCGCCATCGGCGCGGCCTTCGCGTTGGAGTGCATGGAATCTCCCCTCGTGCGGGATCGGTGTGGCGATCAGATCAGGCACAGCGAGCCGCGACGGCGGCCCGCTGCGCCCGTGTTCACTTCACCGCCTGGATCTTTTCCCAGTCCGACTTCTCGTAGCCGTATTGCTTGAACGGCACCTTCTCCAGCACGGTGTTGCGGAAGTCGTCGACGTTGACCTCGGCCACCGACAGGCCACGCTGTTTGAAGACGTCGACCATCTTCTTCTCGGACGCGGCCACTTCGGCCGACGCCTTTTCCGCGGCCTGCTGCGCGACCTCGGCGAAGATCTTCTTGTCCTCGTCCGACAGGCTCTTCCAGAGCTTGCCGGAGATCACCGTGTTCAGGTGATCGACGATGTGGCCGGTGAGGATGATGTTCTTCTGCACCTCGTAGAACTTCTTGGCCTCGATGGTGGTCAGCGGGTTTTCCTGGGCTTCGACCGTGCCGTTCTGCAAGGCCAGATAGACCTCGGCAAACGCGATGGGCGCAGTGTTGGCGCCACAGGCGCGCGGCATGGCCAGATACGCGGCCACGTCCGGCACGCGGATCTTCAGGCCCTTCATCTCGCTGCACTTGGTGAACGGCTTGTTGGACGTCGTCTGCCGCGTGCCGTAATAGGTGGTCGCGACGATATGGTTGCCGCTCTTTTCGTCGTAGCCTTGGGTGAGCTCCTTGTAGATGTCGCTCTTGGTGTAGGCGATCAGGTGCTCGGGGCTGCGGAAGGTGTAGGGATAGTACGTGACCCCGATGCGCGGAAAGCTCTTGGCCGCGAAGCTGGACCCGGAGATGATCATGTCGACCGTGCCGAGCGTCAGCCCCTGGTTGATGTCGTTTTCCTTGCCCAGTTGCGAGGCCGGATAGACGTCGATGTGATAACGGCCGTTGGTGCGCTTCTCGATTTCCTGGGCCGCCCACACCGACGAGGTATGGAAGGGCTCGGACGTCTCGTAGACGTGCGCCCACTTCAGTTTGGTCTGCGCCAGCGCGGAGCCGCTGACGGCAAGCGCGACGGCGGCAAAGAGCACTTTGATGGCGTTGCCTGGCTTCATGTTGTCTCCTCTCGTTGAGGTGGCGGGCTCGGCGGCCTCGCGTCATGTTTTACATATGGAGTTCACCTACTGGAGCTGCACCTACCAACTGCGACTGCGATCCGCCGACGGCGCCCCAGAGGGGCCGGCGGCCTGTTGCTATTCAGCGCGCAAGGCTTCCGCCGCACCGGGCCAGCTGGCCATCAGGCGGTCGTACGAGCAGGAAAGATGTTCACGCATGGCGTCCCGCGCGCCCTGTTCGTCACCGGCCGCGATGGCGTCGATGACGCGGCGGTGTTCGGTGATGGCGACGGCCCAGCTGTCGGAGTTTTCGAAGTAATCGCCCAGCTTCACGGAGAGCGGGTTGTGGCGTTCGTCGAACAGTTCGCCCACCACGCGCACCAGCACGGCGTTGTTGGCCATTTCCGCCACACGCAGATGGAACAGCCGGTCGCCGCGGATGGGCACGCTGCCGGCCCGCGCCTCGTCTTCCATGGCATCGACGGCTTCGCGCAGGCCTGCCACCAATGCGGGCACGGGATTAAGCGCCGCCTGCGCGGCCAGCTCGCTTTCGATGGTGCGGCGCGCGCGGATGGTTTCAAGCGGGCTTTCCGCGGTCAGGCTGGCGCGTGGCGCGCCGCCCGGGCTCTGCACGTAGACGCCCGAGCCCATGCGCACCTCCACCCAGCCTTCGACCTCCAGCGCGATCAGCGCTTCACGCACCGACGGCCGGGACACGCCCAGCTTCAGCGCAAGATCGCGCTCGGGCGGCAGGCGCGCGCCGACCGGGAACTCGCCTGCCTCGATCAGCAGGCGAAGCTGGTCGGCGATCTGGCGATACAGGCGGCGAGGTTCAATGGTCTGAATCGGCATGCAATACAGCTCGATGACAGGACGAAAAGGTAAAGTGGCCTTACCAATTGACCAGAATCCTGCGCCTGCTGACGCCGGGTCACAATTAGGGTTTGCCCATCCGCGCGGGATGTGCCACGCGGGCAACCCTTATCTGTTAAAAAGCCGCCACCACGGCTTTCATCCGATTCCATGACCCACGATCCGCAACACTCGCCCTTCAAGAGCACCGGCGGCGCGCGCCGTATCCTCAATGCGCTGCGCTATTCCTGGCAGGGCCTGAAGGCGGCCGTCCAATACGAGGCGGCCTTCCGCCAGGAACTGGCGCTGGCCGTGCTGATGATTCCAGCGGCGTTCTTTCTGGGCCGCACCACGGTCGAGGTGTTCTTTCTGGTGGGCGTGGTGGTCATGGTGCTGGCGGCGGAACTGCTTAATTCCGCCATCGAAGCGCTTGCAGATGCGTTGTCGGTCGAACGCCATCCCCTCTTGGGGCGGGCCAAGGACCTGGGCAGCGCGGCGGGGATGCTGCTGCTTATATTTGCCGGACCGGTCTGGGTGGGGGTGGCCATCAGCCGTTTCGTCATGCACTGATACGGGTTCGCATCGCGACGGGGATGCGACTCTATTTATACTGGGAGCCATGA
>JAEYVD010000449.1 GCA_023432075.1 Pseudomonadota bacterium
CGAATTGAGCTAGATCAAAGTGACTAGTCAAATCGAATTCAAACGAAGTTTGAAATAGTATGCTCATCGGTCAGCTTACATAAAAAGTCACAATCCGCTGATTTTTGTTTCTAGTCGCGGTGTTGCAGAAGAGAGTCGATGAGTCATTCCAGCTTGCGCAGGGAACTGTTGTGGTTCGTGTTTGCCATTGGCGCCGCCGTCCTGGCGCTGGGCGTGTGGGACGCCTGGCAGCGGCGAGCCGAGATGATGGAGGATCGCAAGACGGAGCTTCGTCATGTGATCGACATGGCGGCGGGCGTCGTCAGCGGGGGCAAGCTGCGCGTGCAGGAAGGCGTGCCGCTGGCCGAGGCCAAGCGCGACGTCGCGCGCCAGCTGTCGCAAATGCGGTACGGCGAAGACGGCTACGTAGGCGCGTTTGGCGACAACTACGACCTGCTGGTGCATCCCGACGCGAAGCGGGTGGGCACGAACGTGCGCGCCACGCGCGACAGCGACGGGCAGCCGCTCTTTGAAAATCTTTACGCGCAGGGCAAGGCGGGCGGCGGCTACGTGCGCTACCTGTTCCCGCGTCCTGGCGCCGAGGATCCGCTGCCCAAACTGACCTACGCGGCCTACGACCCGGAATGGGGCTGGCTGATGTTCACGGGCCTGTATGTGGACGACGTCGATGCCGCCTTCTACGGCACGCTATGGCGGCAGGGCAGCGTGACGCTGGTGTTGCTGGCTCTGGTGCTGACAGCGGCGCTGCGCTTTTTCAGCACGCATATCCTGCGGCCGCTGAACGAGGCGGTGGCCGTGTGCGAGCGGGTGGCCAACGGCGACCTGTCCAGCGCCATCTCGCACCACCATCGTGGCGAAATCGGCCGGCTGTTTGGCGCGATGGCGCGAATGCAGCAGCGGCTGGACGCGGCGGTGCGCACCATCGTGCATTCGACGGCGTCCATTGCCGCCGCCTCTCGCCAGATCGCCGCGGGCAGCGTGGACCTGTCCGACCGCACGGAACAGCAGGCGGCCGCCTTGGAGCAGACCGCGGCCAGCGTGGAAGAGATCACCGCCACGGCGCGGCAAAGCGCCGAGCACGTGCGCGAGGTCAGCGCGTTGGCCGCCGAGGCCGCACGCCTGGCCCGGCAGGGCAGCGACGAGACGCAGCATGCCATCGACGCCATGCGCGAGATCTCGCACAGTTCGCAGCGCATCGACGAGATCATCCGGCTGATCGACGAGATCGCGTTCCAGACCAATATCCTGGCGCTGAACGCCGCCGTCGAAGCCGCGCGGGCGGGCGAGCAGGGCCGCGGCTTTGCCGTGGTGGCGGGCGAAGTCCGGGCGCTGGCCCAGCGTTCGGCCACGGCCGCCAAAGAGATCAAGACGCTGATCGAGGCCTCGTCCGCCTCCGTGGCGCGGGGCAGCCAACGCGTGGAGCAGGCAAGCGCCACCATGGGCAGCGTGCTGGAATCGGCGGCCACCAGCGCGCCGCTGATGAGCGAAATCGCCACGGCGTCCGGCGAACAGAGCGCGGGCATCGAGCAGATCAACGTGACCGTGACGCATCTGGACGGGGCGACCCAGCAGAACGCCGCGTTGGTGCAGGAGTTCGCGGCCTCGGCCGCCACGCTGCACGGACAGGCGGGCGACCTGGCGCGCGCCGTGTCGATCTTCAGGCTGTCTGCAGCCGGTCAGCCGATGCCGGGATGAGGTCCAGGGCGCGCCGCAGCCGCGCGTTCAGCTCGCGGCCGGCGGGCATCATGGGCAGGCGCAGCTCGTCGGCGATGAGGCCCTGCATGGCAAGCGCGCGCTTGACCGGCGCGGGATTGGGCTCGCTGAACAGCAGCCGGATCAGGGGGCGCAAGGGGTCGAAGTATTCGCGAGCGGCCTGCGCGTCGCCCGACTGCGCCAGCGCCATCAGCGCGACAAAGCGCTCCGGAAAGAGATGCGCGGCCGCGGGAATGGCGCCGCGTCCGCCCGCCAGAAAGTGGTCCAGCAAGGACAGGTCCTCGCCGCATAGGGCATTCAGCCGGCCGCGCGCATTCAAGGCGGCCAGCACGGCTGGATTGCATTCCTTCACCGCGCCGAAATTGCGCAGCGCCGCCAGCGCCTCCATGGTTTCGACCGTCATGGCGACGCCTGCGCGCTTGGGGATGTTGTACAGGATGACGGGGCGCTCGGTGGCCCACGCAATCTGCCGGTAGTGCCACAGGATGCCCGCCTGCGACGGACCCAGGTAATACGGCGGCGGGACCAGATAGCCGGCAGGCGCATACCGGTCCAGCCGGCGCACGGCCGTGGCCACGCCCCGGGTATCGACGCCGCCCACGCCCAGGACCAGCGGCAGCGCGTGCGCGTCGCTGCCGATGGCTTCGATCATCTCGATCTTCTCCGGCATGCTCAAGAGGTTGCCCTCGCCGGTGGAGCCAAAGAGCACCAGGCCAGCGATGCCGGCGTTGCGGTAGTAGCGGGCGAGCGCCTGCGCGGCGTCCAGATCCACGTGGCCGCTCCGCATGGGCGTCACCATCGGCAGCCACAGGCCCTCGAACACGGGTTTGGCAATCGGGGGCATGGCTCAGCGCTCCGTGACGGCGGCGGCCGGGCGCGCCGGCCCGAATTCCGCGCGGGGCAGACCGCGCATCACCGCGGACATCATGGCGTCCAGTTCGCCGCGTTCGCATTGCAGCTCCAGCGTGCTTTGGGCGTGCGCGTGGTCCACCGACAGCAGGTAGACGCCAATGCGGTCGCCCAATGCGCGGTGCAGGGC
>JAEYVD010000485.1 GCA_023432075.1 Pseudomonadota bacterium
CCGTAGACCTTGCCCGGCGCGGCGGGCGTGTGGCCGGTGCGCCGCTTAGGCATGGAGGGCGTGCGGGGCGGCGGCGCGCTCGTCCCCGTAGATGATGCCGAGGACTTGTTCGCGCATGGCGATGAAGTCGGGACTGGATTTGATGCCACGGCCATCGCGGGTCTCCAGGTAGCGCCGGTTGAACGCCGGCTCGAACGTGTGCGTGATCCGGCCCGGGCGCGGCGACATGACGATCAGCCGCGACCCCAAAAAGAGCGCTTCTTCCACGCTGTGGGTGATGAAGAAAAACATCTTGTTGGTCTGCCGCCAGATGTCCAGCAGCAGTTCCTGGATGGTTTCCCGGGTCAGCGCGTCCAGCGCGGCCATGGGCTCGTCCATCAGCAGCATGGCGGGGTCGCAGGTCAGCGCGCGCGCAATGCCCACGCGCTGCTGCATGCCGCCTGACAGCTGGTAGATCATGTGGCGGTGAAAATCCTGCAGGCCCACCAGTTCCAGGTTGCGGCGGGCGCGGGCGCGGCGGGTCTCCTTGTCCACGCCTTGCAGCTTCAGGCCGAACTCGGTGTTTTCCAGCACGTTCAGCCAGGGCAGCAGCGCGTGTTTCTGGAACACCACGCCGCGGTCCGCGCCCGGGCCGACGATGGGCTTGCCGCCCAGCGTGATCTCGCCCTCGGTCGGCGACAGAAATCCGGCCAACAGGCTGAGCAAGGTGGTCTTGCCGCAGCCCGAGGCGCCCAGCGCGACGACGAATTCGCCCGGCTGGATGGTCAGGTTGACGTCGTGCAGCGCGATCACCGGGCCGCTGTCGTGCAGGCCGGGGTAGGTGACGCTGACGCCTTCCGCGCACAGGCGCTGCGCGGCGGATGTGGACTGCATGGTCATGCTGATCCCCCTGGTCGTGGTGGCCGGGCCGGCGGCTGCCGGGTCCGCCCCGTCGCGGCGGCAGGCGCCGGGGTGGCGCCGGGCCGGGCGGGGTGTTTACTTGGCCGCCGCCGTGGCGTACTGATCCGTGACGAATGGGCTGTAATCGTCCAGCGCCTTGTCGATCTGCTTCTGATCCTTCAGGAACTTGGCGCTGGCCGCGAAGGCGCGCGCGGCGCCCGAGTCCTTGCCGCCGCCGAGCCAGGTCTTGGAGATCTGCTCTTCCACGGTCGGGAACACCAGCAGGCCCAGCGCCTCGACGATGTCTTCCGGCTTGCCGCCGATGAGCTTGACGATGCCCTTGACCTGCGGCGAGTCGGCCGTCCACTTGGCGCTGTTGGCGCGGTAGTCGGCATACGACTTGGCCAGCACGCCGGTAAAGGCAGCCATGAACTTCGGATTCTTCTGCGCCCAGGCCTTGTCCACCACGATGCCGTCGAATGTCGGCACGCTGGCCGCGCCGATCTGTTCGGAGTCGGCGATGATCTTGCCGGTCTTGGCGATCTCGGTCAGGGCGGGCGGCCACACGTAGGCGGCGTCAATGTCGCCGCGCTGCCAGGCGGCCACGATCTGCGGCGGCTGCATGTTCAGGATGCGCACATCGCGGGGCGGCACCTTCCAGACCTGCTCAAGCCCGACCAGCAGGTGAAAGTGCGACGTCGACACGAACGGCGTTGCGACACGCTTGCCTTTCAGGTCGGCCGTGCTGTTGATGCCGGAACCGTTGCGCGCCACCAGCGCTTCGGACTTGCCGATGTTGTCCAGGATCCAGAAGAGCTGCATGTCCACGCCGCGCGTGGCGGCCGAGGTGATGCCCGTGGAACCCAGCACGCCCACCGGCACGTTGCCGGAGGCCAGCGCGGTCGAGATGTCGCCGCCCGAGGTGAACTGGCGCCAGTCCACTTGGTAGCCGGCCTCCTTGAGGGCCTTGTCGAAACTGCCGTCCGCGATCGAGGACAGGAAAGGCCCGACGATGAGCTGATAGCCCACCACGAGTTTGGTCTGCGCGTAGGCGGGCGCAGCCAGCAGCGCGGCGGCCAGGCCGGCCAGGGTGCATCGGCGAATCAGGCGGTATATCGCGTTCATGGAGATCTCCGGGAGAGAACGGCCGCGCCCCGGCGCGACCGGCTTGCTGGTGCCAGTTTGCCCGGATGGGACCAGAACGCTAGGGCCAGATGTCCGGATCAGTAGGAGCCAAAAGCGGCCGGGCCCGCCGGCTGCGCCGGCAATGCCCGAACGGGCATCGTCGTCGCAGCGGGCGGGCCCGCGATATGCGCCAAAAGGATGAGATCGCCGGTTCAGCGAATCAGGCTGAGAAACTCCGCACGCGTGGACGGGTTTTCATGGAATTCGCCCAGCATCACCGAGGTGACCATGGACGAATTCTGCTTTTCGACGCCGCGCATCATCATGCACATGTGCTGGGCCTCGATGACGACGGCTACGCCGGCCGCGCCGGTGACGCTTTGCACGGCTTCAGCCACCTGGCGGCTGAGGTTTTCCTGAATCTGCAGGCGGCGCGCATACATTTCGACGATGCGCGCGACCTTGGACAGGCCCAGGACCTTGCCGGCCGGCAGGTAGGCGACGTGTGCCTTGCCGATGAAGGGCAGCATGTGGTGCTCGCACAGCGAGTACAGCTCGATGTTCTTGACCAGGACGATCTCGCGCGTGTCCGAGGTGAACAAGGCGCCGTTGACGATCTCTTCCAGGTTCTGGTCGTAGCCCCGGCACAGGTGACGCATGGCCTTGGCCGCGCGGGCGGGCGTGTCGGCCAGACCTTCGCGGGACGGATCTTCCCCTAGTGCTTCGAGAATGGCGGTGTAGTGCTTTTCCAATGACATGGGGACTCCTGGCGGCGCGCCCTCTGGCGCGCGGTGATGCGTGGGTTGATGCAGGGCGGCATCGGGGATGGTTGCGTGTCGCAAGTCTACCTCAGCGGCCAAGGCGGAATGCGGGCGTGCCCGCAGTGCGTGGGGGTATTTCCGGCATTCAGACGCCCCGGTTTTCCACCGCGTACTTGATGAGTTCGGCCTGCCCGTCGATGCCCAGCTTGCGCTTGATGTTCAGGCGGTGCGTCTCCACCGTGCGCACGGACAACCCCAGCACCTGCGCGATCTGCTTGTTGGCATGGCCGTCGGCAATATGCCGCAGCACGTCGCGCTCGCGTTGTGTCAGCAAGGTCGCCAGCGCGCTGGCTTGCGACAGCCGCACGGCCGCGGCGGCGCTGAAGTAGCTGCGGCCGGCCATGACGGCGTCGATGGCGGCGATGATCTCCTGCGCTGGTTCGTCCTTGAGCAGGTAGCCGCGGGCGCCGGCCTTCACGGCCTGCACCATGTATTCCGGGTTGTCGTGCATGGACAGCACCAGCACGGCAATCTGCGGATAGCGCTCGTGCAGCAGCGCCGTCAGCTCCAGGCCGCCGACCCCCGGCATGTTCAGGTCCATCAGCGCCAGATGGGGCAGGGTGCCGCCCTGCGGGTCTTCGGCCATGCAGGCGGCCAGGAAGCCCTGGGCGGCGGCGGCGTTGCCGGCTTCGCCCACCACCCGCAGTTGCGGCACGGTTTCCAGGCGCAGGCGCAGGCCGTCGCGCACCAGGGGATGGTCGTCGATCAGCAGCAGGCGGACGGCGTCGGGTTTGTCGGTCATGCTTGGCGTGGTGTCGAAAGTGGGGCGCCGGCGGGCGGCAGCGGAAGCCAGGCCTGCAAGGTCGTGCCTTGCGCGGTGGAATGAAAAGTCAGGGTGCCGGACAGCGCGCTCATGCGTTCGCGCATGTTGCGCAGGCCGATGCCGCGATGGGGGTCCTGCTGGACGGCGGCATCGTCAAAGCCGCAGCCGTCGTCGCTGATGGTCAGGCGCAGGTCGCGCGCCGAGTACGCCAGCGTCAGGTCCGCGCGCGTCGCGCCCGCGTGGCGCATCACGTTGGTCAGCGCCTCTTGCGTCACGCGAAACAGCGCGGTCGCGTAGGCGTCGGGCAGCTTCACCGGCTGCCCGACGGTATGCAGATCCACGGTCAGCGGCGGTGCGCCGTTCTCGGCGCGGATGGCAAATTCCCGGCCCAGGTGCTCCAGCGCCGCGGGCAGGCCCATGTCGTCCAGCAGGGTGGGACGCAGGTTGTGCGAGATGCGGCGGACTTCGCCGACGGCCGTGTTCAGCCGGTCCAGCGCGCCGCCCAGCGGCGTGTCGATGTGCGCAAGCACGCGGGGATCGTCCGGGTGCGACTGCCGCAGCCGTTCGCGGGCGGCCTCCAGCGACAGCTTGACCGACACCAGGACCTGGCTGATGCCGTCGTGCAGCTCGCGCGACAAGCGCGCGCGCTCGTCTTCCTGCGAACGCACGATCTGGCGGGCCATCAGGCGCAGCTTGGCGTCCGACTGGCGATGGTCGCTGATATTGAGCGCCAGCCCACAGGCCGCCACGCCCAGGATCGACACGGCCGCGATGCCCGCCACCCACGCAAACATGTCCCGGATATTGGCCTGCGCCGCAGCGTCGATCCGCACCAGCGCCTGCTGAACGTCATCCAGATAGATGCCGGTGCCCAGCATCCAGCCCCAGCGCTCCAGCACCACGACATAGCCAAGCTTTTCGACGGTCTGGTTGGTGGACGGCTTTTCCCAGAGGTAATGCACCACCTCGCCTTGCTGCCCGCCGCGCCGCGCCGCCGTCAGCAGGTTCTGGATGACCGGCTGGCCTTGGGTGTCGCGCAGGTTCCAGAGGTCTTGCCCGACCAGTTCCGGCTGCCGCGGGTGCATCAGGTTCCTGCCGTTCAGGTCGTAGACAAAGAAATAGCCGTCGTGGCCGAACTCCATCTGCGCCAGGAGTTCCAGCGCGCGCTGGCGCGTCGCCTCGTCGTCGCCCGCGGCCTGCAGCGGCGCGATGGCGCTGTAGGCCAGGTTTACGTAGTGGCGCAGTTCGCCTTCCTTGCTGGCAAGCCAGGCGGTTTCGACCACCTGCTTTTCGCGCTGCGCCAATTGCAGTCCCTGCACGTAGACGGCGACCGTGATGGCGGCGACGGCCACCATCAGCGGGACCGCCGCAAGCAGCAGAATTTTGAGGCGCAGCTTCATAAGGATTTGTATCAGCCCGGGACGGCTTTGCTGCGACGCATCAACCGACGGGGCGCCGAGGCAGGAACGCGGAAAGTTCGGGGATTTTACGATTTCCACGGAATTTTGCTGCGGCG
>JAEYVD010000500.1 GCA_023432075.1 Pseudomonadota bacterium
CACAAGAGCCGCCTGGCTGCCGCCATCAAGGCGCTGGCCTAAGCCATTCTGCCGCCCCGGTTTTCGGGGCGTCACGAATACGGCAAATGAAGAAGGATGCCCGCGGGCATCCTTTTTTGTTGGCTGCGGGTTTTCGCGGCGGCAAGACGCCACAGGCCACCGTCCCTGCTATGTGCCCTGCGCGGCTGCCAGCTTGGCCTCGATGGCGGCCGCGGCGTCGCGCAGCGATTCCATGAAGGCGCCGACCAGCGGGTTGCCGGGACGATGCTCTGGAAACACCACGTTGACGCGGAACGGAAATGACCGCGTCAGCGGCCGGACGTGCAGCCCCCGCCCCACGAAGTCCAGCGCCGTCAGCGGATTGACGATGGCCACGCCCAGCCCCTGACGCACGAACGTGCAAACCGACACCGCCGTGGGCGTTTCCACGATGGACCGGGGCAGCACGCCCGCCTGAGCGAATGCTTCGTCAATCTGGACGCGGTAGGGATCGTTGGCGGACAGGCTGACGAAGGCCTGCCCTTCGAAATCGGCCAGGCCGATGGCGGCTCGCGCCAACAGCGGATGGCTGTCAGGCAGCACACAGACTTCATCGACCTGCGTCAGCAATTCCAGCCGAGTGCCGGCGGGGGCCGAATCCTGCTCGGTCAGGCCAAGATCGTAGCGCTGCGCGGTCAGCCATTCTTCGAGCAGCGGCGACTCCTGCGTTTCGACCGACAGGCTCACCCCGGGGTGGCGGCCATGAAAGCGCAGGAACGCGTCGGGCAGGATCGAATGCGAGAACGCCGGCAGGGAGATCACCCAGAGCTGCCCTTCCCGGAACGCCCGCAGACGCGCCGCGGCGGACGCCACACGCTCCAGGCCGGCGTAGGACTGCCGCACCTCTTCAAAGAGCGCCAGCGCGGGCCTGGTGGCCCGCAGCCGCCCCGCGACGCGTTCAAACAGCGCGAAGCCGATGGTCTGTTCCATGCGCGCCAGCTCGCGGCTGACGGTTGGCTGCGACGTGTTCAGGAACTCGGCCGCGCGGGTCACGCTGCCGGCGATCATCACGGCACGAAAGACTTCGATGTGACGATGCGTCAGCATCCCAACTCCATATCAGGAATGAATCGATCCCGAAAATCAAAGCATTTTACTGGATGACGTAGGGCAGGCATCATGCCGCCTCCGATTCACTTTCCTCACGGTTCCGCTTCCATCATGACCTTCGATCCGCGCCAGCTCACCCAACTTGCCGCCGAACACGGCACGCCGCTCTGGGTGTACGACGCCGCCGTCATCCGCGAACGCATTGCGCAATTGCGCCGCTTCGACACGATCCGCTACGCCCAGAAGGCGTGCTCCAACCTGCACATCCTGCGCCTCATGCGCGAGCAAGGCGTGGTGGTGGACGCGGTGTCCCTGGGCGAGATCGAGCGCAGCCTGGCCGCCGGTTTTGATCCGCGCAGCGAACCCGAAGGCATCGTCTTCACGGCGGACCTCATCGACCACGCCACGCTGGCCACCGCGCTCAAGCACGGCATCACGGTCAACGCCGGGTCGCTGGACATGCTGGACCGCGTGGGCAAGGCGTCACCGGGCCATCGCGTCTGGCTGCGCATCAACCCCGGCTTTGGCCACGGCCATAGCAACAAGACCAATACCGGCGGCCCGCAAAGCAAGCACGGCATCTGGATCGGCGACGTGGCCCAGGCTATTTCCATCGTGCGCCGCCACGGCCTGAAGCTGGTGGGCGTGCACATGCACATCGGCTCGGGCGTCGACTACGGCCATCTGTCCAGCGTGTGCGATGCCATGGTGGACGTGGTGAAGTCCCTGGATCACGACATCGGGGCCATCTCGGCGGGCGGCGGGCTGTCCATCCCCTACCGCGATGGCGAGCCGCGCATCGACTGCGATCACTACTTCGCGCAATGGGATGCAGCGCGCCAGCGCATCGCGGCGTATCTGGGCCACGAGATCCGCCTGGAGATCGAACCCGGACGCTTCCTGATCGCCGAATCCGGCGTGCTGGTCGCCGAGGTGCATGCGATCAACCGTCGTCCCGAGCGTGATTTCGCGCTGGTCGACGCGGGCTTCAACGACCTGATGCGCCCGGCCATGTACGGCAGCTATCACCGAATCTCGGTGCATGCGCCGGATGGCTCACAGCCGCAGGACGCGCCCGAAACGCGCATCGCGGTGGCCGGTCCGCTGTGCGAATCGGGCGATGTGTTCACGCAGAACGAAGGCGGCGTCATGTCCGACCAGTTGCTGCCGCATCCGCGCATCGGCGACTTCATGGTCTTTCACAACGCCGGCGCATACGGCTCGTCGATGTCATCGAACTACAACAGCCGTCCGCTGGCGCCCGAAGTCCTGCTGGACAAGGGCGAGGCGCGCCTGATCCGCCGGCGCCAGACCGTCGCGGAGCTGCTGGCGCTGGAAGCTTGAGCGAACCTGGGCTTCAGGTGGGGAACGCCTCGCGCAACGCGAAGGTCGCCTGCTTGAACACGCCCAGGTCGGTGCCCACGGCCACGAAATGCATGCCCATGTCCAGGTAGCGCCGCGCGTCGGCATGCACGGGCGCCAGAATGCCCACGGCCTTGCCCTGCGCGGTCACCCGCTGGTACAGATGGCGGATCGCCTCCTGCACCTCGGGGTGGCCGGGATTGCCCAGATGGCCTAGCGCCGCCGCCAGATCCGACGGGCCGATGAACACGCCGTCCACCCCCTCGACGGCGGCAATCTCATCCACCGCCTCGATGCCGGGACGGCTTTCGATCTGCAACAGCACGCAGATGTTGTCGTTGATCGTGTGCAGGTAGTCGGGCACCATGCCATATCGGTTGCTGCGCTGCGCGCCCGCCACGCCACGGATGCCTTGCGGCGGATAGCGCGTGGCGGCCACCGCGCGGCGCGCGTCCTCTTCGGATTCGATGAAGGGAATCAGCAGGTTGTAGAACCCGATATCCAGCAGGCGCTTGATCTCGACCGGATCATTCCAGGACGGACGGCCGACGGCCGCGCTGGCGCTGCCCTGCAGGGCCTGGAGCTGCTGCAGGAACATCGGCACCTCGTTGGGCGAATGCTCGCCATCCAGAAGCAGCCAGTCGAAATCGGCCAGGCCGACGAGCTCGGCGGTGATGTGGCTGGACATGCACATCCAGAATCCGATAAGCCGTTCGCGGGCCAGGATGCGTTGCCGGAAACGATTGGGAAGAGGTGAGTTCATTGCCGCCTTCATGTCAGAAAAAAATGCCGTGTC
>JAEYVD010000408.1 GCA_023432075.1 Pseudomonadota bacterium
TGACCAGGGCGATCGTGACGAGCACCGCGGTGACGAGGTTCAGGTCCTGCGCCTTCAGGCCGATGAAATCGCTATTGAGCGCCAGGGCGATGAAGAAGCGGTAGACGATGGCGCCGATGATGACGGCCAGCGTGGCCAGCACCAGCTTGCGCGACGGCAGGATGCTTTCGCCGACGATGACGGCGGCCAGGCCGATCACGATGGTGCCGATGCCCATCGAGATGTCCGATCCGCCCTGCGTCTGCGCAAACAGCGCGCCGGCCAGCGCAACCAACGCGTTGGACAGCGCCATGCCGCCCAGAATCATGCGGCCGGTGTTCACGCCTTGCGCGCGAGCCATGCGGCCGTTCGAGCCGGTGGCGCGCACCGCCAGGCCGGTCTGCGTGGCAAAGAACCAGTCCAGCGCCAGCTTGCACAGGATGACGATGACGATCAGGATCAGCGGGCGGGCGACATAGTCGGAAATCCACGCGGGCTGCAGGATCGTGAAAACGGTGGGTTCGGTGATCAGCGGCACGTTGGGCTTGCCCATGATGCGCAGGTTGATCGAATACAGCGCGATCATCATCAGGATGCTGGCCAAGAGATCCATGATCTTGAGCTTGACGTTCAGCCAGCCCGTGACGAGCCCAGCCGCCGCGCCCGCGATGGTGGCGATGATGGTGGCGGAAAACGGATCGGTGCCCGATGCGATCAGCGTCGCACAGACTGCGCCGCCCAGCGGAAAGCTGCCGTCCACGGTCAGGTCGGGGAAGCGCAGCAGGCGAAAGGAGATGAAGACGCCCAAGGCCACCAGGCTGAAGATCAGCCCGATCTCCAGTGCGCCTAACAACGAGAACAATGACATGGGTCAGATCCAATCAAGATAAGAAACGAGCATATTAAAGAAGTGAAACGCGCGATTTCTTGCGTTCACGGGTCAGTTTTACCCGAGCTTTCGCAATAAACGTTTCCCGGCATGGATTTTCTCTCGTTTCCCGCCCACGTGTCTTCCCGCCGGCGGCGCCAGCGGACGTGCGAGACCTGTCAAGGAAGCAACAACGCCGGGCCGCGAACGTCTTGTGAACGCTGCCGCCCTATGGAACATCGGGTAAGCCAGACACCACGAAAAACGCAAGAAAAACCCCGCGCACGCCGGATAGGCATGGCGGGGCCGATATCGCGCCGTATTATTTCACGACCACCGCGGCTGACTTGATCAGCGCGTCGGACAGGGTCACGCCCTGCTTGGCGGCCGCGCCCGGATTCACGTAGAGCTCAAGCTTGGAGCTGGTTTCAGACGGAATCGCGCCGGGCTTCTCGCCCTTCAGGATGCGCACGACGATCTTGCCGGTCTGCACGCCCAGATCGCGGTAGTTGATGCCCAGTGCGGCAATGCCGCCGCGCTTGACGCTGTCGGTGTCGGACGCGATCAGCGGGATCTTGGCGTCGTTGCCCACCTTGACCAGCGACTCATACGCCGACACGACGTTGTTGTCGGTGTTGGTGTAGATGACGTCGACCTTGCCGATCAGGCTGCGGGCCGCCGAGGCCACGTCCACCGAACGCGGGGCGGCGGCTTCGACCAGGCTCATGCCCGACTTGGGCAGGATTTCCTGGAGTTTCTTGACGACCACGACCGAGTTGGCCTCGCCCGGGTTGTAGACGATGCCCACGCGCTTGGCATTGGGCAGGATCTTCTTGATGAGTTCGACTTGCTTGTCCAGGGCCAGCAGATCCGACACGCCGGTCACGTTGGTGCCGGAGGCGTCCATGCTGGACACGAGTTGCGCGGCGACCGGATCGGTCACGGCGGAATACACCACCGGCACGTCCTTGGTGGCGGCAACGACGGCCTGCGCCGACGGCGTGGCGATCGCGACGATGGCGTCGGGGCGGTCGCCGACGAACTTGCGGGCGATCTGCGCGGCGGTGCCGTTGTTGCCCTGAGCGCTTTGATACTGCCACTTCAGGTTCTTGCCCGGCTCGTAGCCGGCTTGCTTGAGGGCGTCCTGCACCCCGTCACGCACGGCATCCAGCGCCGGATGCTCGACGATGGCGGTCACCGCGACGGACTTTTGCTGCGCGGCGGCCGGCGCGGCGATAGCCATTGCCAGCGCCATCGCGCCAACCGTCAGAAAATGGTGTTTTCCGATCAGCATATGTTTGCTCCTTGAACCCGTGGTATTGCTTGTTGAAGTTGCCGGTGTCTTCATGGCCGCCGCGGGATTTGCCACCCGGGTTTACCACCCGGATTTCCCACCCGTTCGGCCAGCCATAAAGCCGTATAGTCTAACGTGCCGCCCACCAAATGGAGTTGGGGGGAATCCCTGTAATGGTGCATCCATACAGGCATGCCCCGCCACGGGGCCGCGGCGTGAATATACTGACAACCGCCGGGCGAACGCCGTTCATCCCGTTCCGCGCGCCCGGTGACGGCATCCCGAGGCCAGCCATGATCAAACGCGCATTGGGCCGATCCGGCCTGCAGGTTCCCCCGCTCACTTTCGGCGGCAACGTCTTCGGCTGGACCGTCGACGAGGCCGGCACCTTTTCGCTGCTGGACGCGTTGGTGGACGCCGGCCTGAACTTCATCGACACGGCGGATATGTACTCGCGCTGGGTGCCGGGCAACCAGGGCGGCGAATCCGAAACCCTGATCGGCAAGTGGCTAAAGCGAACGGGCAAGCGCGATCAGGTCCTGATCGCCACCAAGGTCGGGATGGAAATGGGGCCTGGCCAGAAGGGGCTGTCGCCCGCCTACATCCGGCGCTCGCTGGAGGCGTCGTTGGCGCGCCTGCAGACCGACTACGTGGACCTGTACCAATCCCACCAGGACGACCCGGACACGCCGCTGACCGACACCCTGGGCGAATACGCCAAGCAGATAGAAGCCGGCAAGGTGCGCGCGATCGGCGCGTCCAACTACACGGCCGTGCGGCTGTCCGAAGCGCTGATCGCCAGCGAGCGGCACAGCCTGCCGCGCTATGAAAGCATCCAGCCCGAGTACAACCTGTACACGCGCGAACCCTTCGAATCCGGGCTGCAAAGCCTGGTGAAGACGCAGCAGATGGGCACGATCAACTACTTCGCGCTGGCAAGCGGCTTTCTTAGCGGCAAATACCGCGGCCCTGGCGATGCGGGCAAGAGCGCGCGCGGCAAGAAGATCGTCGAGACCTACCTGAACGACCGCGGCTACCGCATCCTGAAGGCGCTGGACGAGGTGTCCGAGGACGCCGGCTGCACGCCCGCGCAGGCCGCGCTGGCCTGGCAGATCGCGCAGCCCGGCATCACCGCGCCCATTGTCAGCGCCACCTCGCTCGCCCAGCTGGACGAACTGGTCAAGGCCGCCAGCCTGACGCTGACGCACGACCAGCTGGCCCGGCTCAGCCAGGCCAGCGATTGGCGGTAAAGCGCTAGTCCAGCGTGACGCCGGAGTCCTTGACGACCTTGGCCCAGCGCTGGACTTCGCTGTCGACGAACTTGCCGAACTCGGCGCCGGTCAGCGTGGGCACGCCGGTGCCATTGCCCGCCCAGGTTTCCTTCAGCTTGGGCGTGTTCAGCGCCTTGGTGATCTCGGCGGCCATCCTTTCCGTGGCCTCCTTGGGCGTGCCGGCGGGCGCCCAGATCGCGTACCAGGTCGACACAACGTAGTTCGGCACGCCGGCCTCGGCGGCAGTCGGCACGTCGGGCAGCGACGGCGAACGCTCCGTGGCGGCCACGGCCAGCGGCTTGATCGCGCCGGCGCGGATGTGTCCGGCGGACGAACCCAGTCCGTCGAAAGCCAGATCCACCTGCCCGCCGATCAGCGCCGACAGCATCGGGCCCGCCCCCTGGTACGGCACGTCCACCAGCTTGACCCCCGTCTGCATGGCAAAGAGTTCGCCGGCCAGGTGGTGCGTACTGCCCTTGCCAGCGGTGCCGAAGTTGATCTCGCCCGGCCGCTTCTTGGCGTAGTCGATGAACTCCTGCAAGGTCTTGACCGGCAGCTTGCCGGCGTTGATGACGACGACCTGCGGCGGCTGCGCCACCAGGGCGACCGGCACGAAGTCCTTCTGGATGTTGTAGCTCAGGCTCTTGTACAGGGACGGCGCCAGCGCATGGTGCGCCCCGCCCATGAAGAACGTGTAGCCGTCGGGCTTGGCCTTGGCGGCAACGCCGGCGCCCACGGTGCCGCCCGCGCCGCCCTTGTTGTCGATGACCACCGTCTGGCCGAGCTGCGTGGTGAGCTGCGCGGCCAGCGGACGGGCGAACGTGTCCGTGCCGCCGCCGGCGGGGAACGGAACGATCAGCGTGATGGGGCGTTCGGGCCATTGCGCGGCGGCAACGCCGCCAAAACCCAGGGCTGCCACGGCGAACACGGCCGCGGCGGTGGTGCGATAGTTCATTTTGTCTCCTCTTGCTGCATCGGGGGACGGCGCCTGTTTTTTGGCGTCTCGTCGCTGAAATATCTTTTTCTTCTGAATGCTGAGGGCAGGTCTTCTCGGGGCATTGGATGGGGATGCGTCTCCTTGATGCTGTAAAAAATGCCGGTCCCATGGGGACCGGCACGATGTGGGGTTATAGCGCCTTGTAGGTGTCGCGCAGCACGTTCTTCTGCACCTTGCCCATGGTGTTGCGGGGCAGCTGGTCGATGATATGCACGCGCTTGGGCACCTTGAAGTTGGCAATGCGCGACTTCAGTTCCGCCTGCATCGCCGAGGCATCCAGCGACGCGCCATCCTTGGGCACCACCACCGCCACCACGGCCTCGCCGAAGTCGGGATGCGGCACGCCGATCACTGCCGATTCCGACACGCCGGGCATGTCGTCGATCAGCGTCTCGATCTCCTTGGGATACACGTTGTAGCCGCCCGAGATGAAGAGGTCCTTGCTGCGGCCAACGATCGACAGATAGTCGTCGGGCGAGGCGCGGCCGGCGGATTCGCCGCCCCACCGGCCCACATCGCCCGTCTTGAACCAGCCGTCTTCCGTGAATTCCTCGCGGGTCTTTTCCGGCATGCGCCAGTAGCCCGAGAACACGTTGGGGCCGCGCACCTGCACGTTGCCGATCTCGCCCGCCGCAAGCGGCTTGGCGGCATCGTCGACCACGCGGACCTGCACGCCCGGCAACGCGCGCCCGACGGTGCCGGCCAGACGCTCGCCCAGCGCGGCGTCGTAGGGGTTGGACGTCAGCATGACGGTCTCGCTCATGCCGTAGCGCTCAAGAATCGGATGGCCGCTTCGCGCCTTGAAGTCCGAGAACGTCTCGGCCAGCAGCGGCGCCGAGCCCGAGATGAACAGGCGCATGTTGGCGCACACATCGCGGTTGAACCGCGGATCGGCCAACAGGCGTACGTAGTACGTGGGCACGCCCATCATCACGGTGCTTTGCGGCAGGTAATGCAGCGCCTGATCGGCGTCCAGCTTGGGCAGCCAGATCATCCGGGCGCCCGCCAGGAGCGCGCCATGCGAGGCCACGAACAAGCCGTGCACATGGAAGATCGGCAGCATGTGCAGCAGCACGTCGTCCTCGCGCCAGCCCCAGTATTCATGCAGGGTGCGCGCATTGGCCGCCAGGTTGCCGT
>JAEYVD010000605.1 GCA_023432075.1 Pseudomonadota bacterium
GAACCCACCGACCTGGGTGGCGGCTTTTCGCTCAGCGGTAACGCCACCATAGTCAGCGATTACCGCTTCCGCGGCTATTCGCAGACCGACTTCCGTCCCGCCGTTCAGTTGGGCTTTGACCTGAACCACAGTTCGGGCTTCTATCTGGGCAACTGGAACTCCAACGTCTCCAACTTCGTCTTCACCGACGGCAACCTGGAAATGGATTTCTACGGCGGCTGGAAGGGCGACGTCGGCGGCGGGTTCACGCTGGATGCGGGCGTGCTGCACTACTACTACCCGGGCTCGAGCTCGCCCAAGGGCGGCAACTACAACAACACCGATCTGTACCTGGGCGCGTCCTACGGCAACTACAGCCTCAAGTATTCGTACACGCCCAGCGACTTTTTCAGCACGCCGGACAGCAAGGGCACCTGGTACCTGGATGGCACGGCCACGTTCGACCTGGGCGACGGCTGGGGATTGCTCGGCCACCTGGGCTACCAGAAGCTCAAGAACCAGACCAACATGGACGGCGACTCGATCGGCCATTACGTCGACTACAAGCTGGGCGTGACCAAGGACCTGAAGGGCTGGATCCTCGGCCTGGCCGCCGTCGGCGCCACCAAGGACAACTGGCTGCCCACCAAGTACGGCCATCCGTCCGGCCGCATCGGCGCCGTCTTCTCGGTGGCGCGCGCATTCTGATATCCGTGGCGGCGCCGTCAAAAGCGCCGGCCTTTTGGGGTTGCTCCGGAACGCCGCCTGGCCTGGCGGCATTCCGGAACAGCCCCTTTTTTTTGCGCGTGCGATGTGCGGCGAGACGCCGGGCAGGGCGAGGTGGGCCCCGCCGCTCCGGCCCCGTCACACCCGATTTCCGGGAATGCGCGAAGTCCTTCTACAATCACGGGTTGCGTGCAATTCTGGACTGCGTGAGATGTCTGACGTTTTGAGTATCGAATCCCTGGACCTGGAAGCCAGGGGCATCGCCCGCCGCGACGGGAAAGTCATTTTCGTGGAAGGCGCCTTGCCGGGCGAGCGGGTCACCGCGGTCACGCTGCGCCGCAAGCCCTCGTACGAGACGGCCCGGGTGGACGAGGTGCTGCGCCCCTCATCGCAACGCGTGGTGCCGCGCTGCCCGCATTTCGGCGTCTGTGGCGGCTGTGCCATGCAGCATCTGGAACCCACCACGCAGGTGGCCATCAAGCAGCGCGCGCTGGAAGACACCTTCTGGCATGTCGGCAAGCTGCGTCCGGCGTTGATCCTGCCGCCGCTGCAGGGCCCGACCTGGGGCTACCGCTACCGCGCGCGCCTGTCCGTGCGCGTGGTGCCCAAGAAGGGTGGGGTGCTCGTGGGCTTTCACGAGCGCAAGAGCAGCTACGTGGCCGACATGCGCGAATGCCATGTGTTGCCCCGCCACGTCAGCGATCTGCTGATCCCGCTGCGCGAAATGATCGCCTCGATGTCCGCGCCCGACCGCATGCCGCAAATCGAAGTGGCGCTCGGCGAGGGCGTGACCGCGCTGGTGTTGCGGCATCTGCTGCCGCTGACCGACGGCGACATCGCGATCCTGCGCGCCTTCGCGGCCAAGCATGATGTGCAATGGTGGTTGCAGGCCAAGGGCCCGGACACGGTGCACCCGCTCGAGCGCGAGCACAACGACACGCTGTCCTACACCATGCCGGAGTTCGGCCTGCGCATGCCGTACCGCCCGACAGACTTCACGCAGGTGAACCACGCCATCAACCGGGCAATGGTGTCGCGGGCGTTGAAGCTGCTGGAAGTGCAGCCCACCGACCGTGTGGCCGATCTGTTCTGTGGCCTGGGCAACTTCACGTTGCCGTTGGCCACGCAAGGCCGCGAGGCCGTGGGCGTGGAAGGCAGCAAGGCGCTGACCGATCGCGCGTTCGACGCGGCATCGCGCCACGGCCTGGGCGATCGCACCAGCTTCGCCACCCTCAACCTATTCGAAGTCGACGCCACCTGGCTGCGTAGCCTGGGCTACTTCGACCGCATGCTGATCGATCCGCCGCGCGAAGGCGCGCACGCGGTGTCGCAGGCGCTGTCCGACCTGTCGTACGAAGAGCGTCCGCGCCGGATTGTCTACGTGTCCTGTAACCCGGCCACGCTGGCGCGCGACGCGGCCATCCTGGTTCACGAAGGCGGCTACGTGCTCAAGAGCGCGGGCGTGATCAACATGTTCCCGCACACTGGCCACGTGGAATCCATCGCCGTGTTCGAGACGCTGGACGCGCAGGGTGTGCTGGAAGCCAAAGCGCGCGCCCGTGAGCGTGCGGCCAACGCCGCTGCCGAAGCGGCGGCGGCCGAGGAAGCCAGGCTTGCCGCGGCAGCCGAAAAGGCGGCGGCCAAGCAGGCGGCCACCGAGGCGTACGAGGCGCGCGTCGCCGCCGAGGCGCAGTCGGGCCAGTAAGGCGCTGCGGCGGGCAACGCCCCGCCGCGTCGCCTCAGTGCGAGCAGCCCAGGCTCTCCAGGATGGGGCAGTCGGGCCGCTCGTCCCCGTGGCAGTGCTGCGCCAGATGCTTGAGCGTGGCCGCCATCTCACGCAGCGACTCGGCCTTGCGTTCCAGCTCATCGACGTGCTCAAGCGCAATGCGCTTCACATCCGCGCTTGCCCGGCTACGGTCCTTCCAGAGCGCCAGCAGCTCGTTCATCTGCTCCACCGAAAACCCCAGGTCGCGCGCGCGGCGCACGAAGCGCAGCGTGTGCAGGTCCTGGTCGCTGTAGACGCGATAGCCCGAGTCCGTGCGCACCGCGGGGCCGATGAGGCCGATACTTTCGTAATAACGGATCATCTTGGCAGAGATGCCGGACTGTTTGGCGGCTTGTCCGATATTCATGCTTGCCTCCAATGGGGGCGGAACGCCTTCAGGCGAAGCGCGTTGCCCAGGACGAATACGCTGGACAGCGCCATCGCACCCGCCGCAAAGATGGGCGAGAGCGACAGGCCGAAAGCCGGGTACAGGGCGCCCGCGGCCAGCGGGATCAGCGCCGCGTTGTAGGCGAACGCCCAAAAGAGGTTCTGCCGGATGTTGGCCAGCGTTGCGCGGCTGAGCGCGATGGCGTTGGGTACGCCGTGCAGGTCATCGGCCATCAGCACCACGGACGCCGCCTCGATCGCCACATCCGTGCCCGTGCCGATCGCGATGCCGGTGTCGGCCGCGGCCAGCGCGGGCGCGTCGTTGATGCCATCGCCCACGAACGCCACCTTGCGATCGCCTTCGCGCAATGCGGCAATCGCCTGCACCTTGCCGTCGGGCAGGACCTCGGCGCGAACCTCGTCGATGCCCAACTGGCGCGCGACCGCCTGTGCGGTGTGGCGGTTGTCGCCAGTAATCATCGCGGTCTTCAGGCCTTGCGCGTGCAGAGCGGCGATTGCGGACACCGCCGATGGCTTGACGGGATCCGTCACGGCCATCATGGCGGCGGCCTGACCGTCGATGGCGACGTAAATCGGCGTCTTGCCTTCGTTGCCCCAATCGGTGGCGCGTGCGCCGAACGCGCTGACATCGATGCCGCGTTCGGCCATCAGGCGCGCCGCGCCCGCCACCACCTTGCGGCCCGCCACGGTGGCTTGCACGCCCGCGCCGGTGATGGCCGCGAAGCCTTCGGCCGCCAGCAGGTCAAGCTTGCGTTCGGCGGCGGCTGCCACGATGGCCAGCGCGATCGGATGCTCGGAGCGCGCCTGCACCGACGCTACCCACTGCAGGACCTGCTGGGCGTCATGCCCCGGCGCGGGTTCCAGCTCGGTCAGCGTGGGCTTGCCCAACGTGAGGGTGCCGGTCTTGTCGAAGGCCACCACGTCGACGTCGCGCAGCGTCTGCAAGGCGTCGCCCTGGCGGAACAGGACACCCATCTCGGCCGCGCGCCCCGTGCCCACCATGATGGACGTGGGCGTCGCCAGACCCATCGCGCACGGGCAGGCGATGATCAGCACGGCGACCGCATTGACCAGCGCGTGCGAGAGCGCGGGCTCCGGTCCGAGGAAGAACCAGACCAGGAAGGTGAGCAGGGCGGCGGCCATGACCGCCGGGACGAACCAGGCGGTCACCTGGTCCACCATCGCCTGGATCGGCAGGCGCGCTCCCTGGGCCGCTACGACCATGCGGATGATCCGGGCCAGCATGGTGTCCGCACCCGTGTGCGTGACGCGCAAGGTGAAACTGCCCGAGGTGTTCAGCGTGCCGCCCGTTGCCTGCATCCCGGGCCGCTTTTCGACCGGCACGGGCTCGCCCGTCAACATGGACTCGTCGACGTAGGAATTGCCTTCGACGATGTCGCCGTCCAGCGGAATCTTCTCGCCGGGCCGCACCATCACGATGTCGCCGGTGCGCACGCGTTCGATCGCAATATCCTGCGTCTGGCCGTCACGCAGAACCCGCGCGGTGCGCGGCTGCAGGCCGATCAGCCGCTTGATGGCCGCGCCGGTCTTGCCCTTGGCGCGCGCTTCGAGCATGCGGCCCAGAAGGATGAGCGTGACAATGACGGCGGCCGCCTCGAAGTACACGTTGCGGGAGGCCTGCGGCAGCAGGCCGGGCGCAAACGTGGCGACGACCGAATAGCTCCACGCGGCGCCGGCGCCCAGCGCCACCAGCGAATTCATTTCAGGCGCGCGGCGCCACAGCGCGACCAGCCCCTTGGTGAAAAACTGCCTGCCTGGCCACACCAGCACGGCGGTCGTCAGCACGAATTGAAGCAGCCAGCTGTTCTGCTGGCCGATCGTGCCGAGCACCCAATGATGCATGGCGGGAATCAGGTGCGATCCCATCTCCAGCGCGAACACCGGCAGCGTCAGCGCGAGCGCCACGAAGAACGCCTGCTGCAGGCGGTGCGCCTCGGCGTCGCGGGCCTGCGACTGCCGCTCGGCGTGGTCGTCCTGGGCGGCGATGGGATGGGCCTCGTATCCCATCTTCTCCACGGCGGCGACCAGCGCCTGCGGCTGGGCAGCAGCAGGGTCGAATGAGACCCGCGCGCGCTCGGTTGCAAGGTTGACTTGCGCCTGCGCAACCCCGGGGACATTCGTCAGGGCTTTTTCCACGCGCTTGACGCAAGATGCGCAGGTCATGCCTTCAATGGCAAGTTCCAATTCCGAAATGGGGGGTGGGTTTGCTGCGCGCATGGCTGTCTCTGTCTGAATGGGAGCACTCAGTTTCATCCTTCCCATCATGGGAAGGTCAAGCGCCATTCTACGCTTGACCTTGCCATAATGGGAACGTTTAACCTGCCCGTTATGGTGGCCGTGCGCCACCTTTAAACCTTCCGGAGAAAAACCATGACCATCGCTTTCCAAGTGCCCGACATGACCTGCGGCCATTGCGTCAAGACGATCACCAGCGCCGTCAACCAAGCCGTCCCGGGCGCCGTTGTCGCCGTCGACCTGCCCACGCATCGCGTAACGATCACGGGAACCGACCAGGCCGACAGGGTCGAGGCGGCCATTCGCGACGCCGGGTACGAGCCCGCCCGACTCTGATGCGGCCCATCGTGGCGTTGTGATAGCTTTCGTATTTCTTTAGAGATTCAATCATTGTCTATAACTATCAATCAATTGAATTAATTAAATTGGATTGTTTGATAGCTCAGATTTATGATTCTTCTCATGGCGGATCGAAACCGCCAATTTATTTAGCCACCAAGGAGAAATTCGAATGCTGCAAAACCGCGAAGGCCAACGTGTTCCCAATGTGACGTTCCCCGTTCGTGAGGACA
>JAEYVD010000626.1 GCA_023432075.1 Pseudomonadota bacterium
TGCTGGCGGACGCCGGCGCGCGCCATCTGCGCGCGGCGATCAAACCCCTGCGTGCGGGATGGACCGTGCGCGGCCGCGCGGTGACGGTCTCGGTCCCGGCGGGCGACAACCTGGCGATCCACGCGGCGCTCGCGCTTGCGCAACCCGGCGATGTGCTCGTGGTGGACGCACAGGGCTACACCGAACGCGCAGTGATGGGCGGAATCATGTGTGCGCAGGCCGCCGCAAGCGGCATCGCCGGCGTGGTGATCGACGGGGCGGTGCGCGACGTGGCAGAGCTGCGCCAGGGCCCGCTACCCGTGTTCGCTGCTGCGGTGTCGCCAGCGGGGCCCGCCAAGACGGGCGGCGGCAGCGTAAACCGCCAGATCCAGTGCGGCGGTGTGCGCGTCGATCCGGGCGACTGGATCCTGGGCGATGACGACGGGTTGGTCGTGGTCGCCCCGGCGGAAATGGACACGATGGTGGCGGCAGCCTTGACCAAGGCCGGCGCCGAAGCCCGCCGCATGGCCGCCATCGCGCGCGGCGAACTGCGGCCCGTGTGGCTTGACGACGCGCTGGCCAAGGCCACGCTGGACATCGGCCCGGCGCTGCCTGGGTCCGAATAACAGCTATTCAATACAACAGGAGGAAGACAATGAACTTCAAGCACACGCTGGGCGGAATCGCCCTGATGGCGGGCCTGGCACCCTTTGCCGCGGCCCACGCCGACTATCCCGAAAGGCCGATACGCATGGTCGTGCCGTTTGCGGCAGGCGGTCCCGCAGATATGGTCGGACGCGAATTCGCCAAGCTGTTTGGCGAAAAGCTGGGGCAGCCCGTGGTGGTCGTGAATGCGGGCGGCGGTCATGGCGTGCCAGCGTTGAACCAGGTGCTGGGCGCGGAAGCGGACGGCTACACGCTGCTTATGCCCGCCTCGGGCAACATGACGGTGCCGTCCAAGGCCATGCAGGGCAAAAAGGTGCTGGAAGTGCTGGCGCCCATCAGTCTCTTGACCGAAAGCCCGCACGTCCTGGTGGTGAACGCGCAGTTGCCGGTGAATTCGGTGCCGGAACTGGTCGATTACGCGCGGGCCCATCCTGGCAAGGTCAATTTCGGGTCGGCAGGCGTGGGGGGCGTCGCGCATCTGGGCATGGAGCTTTTCAAGAGCAAGGCCAAGGTGGACGTGGTGCACGTGCCGTACCGGGGCACCTCGCAGGTGCTGACCGACCTGGCATCGGGGCAGGTTCAGGCGCTGTTCAGCAGCATGCCGTCGCTCAAGCCCATGATCGACAAGGGGTCCGTGAAGGCGCTGGCGATGAGCGCGCCCAGCAAGGGCGCGGACACGGCGAAGCTGCCCCTGATTTCGCAGACCTTGCCGGGCGTGTCGTACACCACCTGGTACGCGCTTTTTGCCAAGGCGGGAACGCCGCCCGAGGTGCTGGCCAAGCTGAACGCGGCAGTGGTCGACACGCTGAAGAATCCTGAGCTGAACCAGAAGTTCGAGTCGCAGGGCGTGGAGTTTGTCTCCAGCACGCCGCAGCAGCTTGCCGACACGGTGCGGCGCGACACGGCGCAGTGGACGGCGCTGATCGACGAGGCCGGCATCGAAATCGAGTAGGCATCGCGTGACGGGGCGGGGTGGGCGGTCGCCTTACCCCGCTCTTGCTACGACTTAACACGTCTTTTCCGGCCAGGCTTTGCTATAACAGCGCCTACAGCATTTCTGTAGGGCCGGGAAAATGTCGATTCTTACGATCAGCCGCTGCGGCGCGGCCTTGTTCTTCGTCGCGCTGGTGGCCGGTTGCTCGTCCACCAAGCCGACGGCAGAGGAAAAGGCCAGCGTGTCCACTACCACGCCTGCTCGGGCCAGCAACGAGTGCAAGGCCAATCGCAAGCAGTGCCTGCACGAAGGCTCTTACGATGTCGGCGAACGGGCTTACGCGGAAGACGAGGCCAAGCGCCTGAACCTGGCCGAGTCCCAGCGCCTGCGCCGCCTGTTCGATAAGTAGTCCACCGTTAATGTCTTGCGCAACGCCGTAGAACCGTAGTCGATGAACCGAAAACCGCTCGCCATCATTCAGATGGGCCGCCCGCCCGAAGACCTGCGGCAGGCGCAAGGCGAACAATCCGACTGGATGCTGGCCGCGCTGGACGACCCCGACCTTCCGGTGCGCGTCTGCAAGCCCCACGATGATGAAGCGCTGCCCGCGTGGGACGAGCTGGCCGGCGCCGTGCTGACCGGATCGTGGTCCATGGTGACGGATCGCGAACCCTGGAGCGAACGCACCGCCGAATGGCTGCGCGGGGCGCATCGCGTGCAACTGCCGCTGCTGGGCATCTGCTACGGCCATCAGTTGATGGCGCACGCGCTGGGCGGCGTGGTCGATTTCCACCCCCAAGGCCGCGAGATCGGCCAACATGCCATCGACTTCTGCGCGGACGTTGGCGGCGATGCGCTGTTTGGCGCGCTGCCGCCGCGCTTTCTTGCCAATCTCACGCATGAGCAGAGCGTGCTGACGCCGCCGCCCGGCGCCGAGGTGCTGGCGCGTTCGCAGCACGATCCGCACCAGGTCCTGCGCTATGGATCGAACGCGTGGTCCGTCCAGTTCCATCCCGAGTTCTCGCCCACCTTGATGTCGGCCTGCCTGTCGCGCCGCGCGCCGGTCTTCGAGGCAGAGGGCTACGACGTGGCGTCGATGGTGGCCGCGTTGGGGCCTACGCACGACGCGCGCCAACTGCTGCGCACCTTTGCGCGGCGCTTCGCCTAGCCGAAGCGCATAGCCGCTTCCTGCCTTCATATCACACGCGCGTGACATGCCTGCCGGTGTGGCGCGCGCGTGCGCCGCTGTCGGCCTCGCGCCACAAAATAGCGATTGATTTACGGTTCTTTCCGCCACATCGCTTGCGTCCCCAGAACTGACATATTGCGTCCCTAGAATTCGTTCCTGCCATGCGCCGTGTGCATCACTGTGCCGCCCGCAACGCGGGTCTGGCTACCTGCGCATGTCTGTTCACATCAATGGGAATC
>JAEYVD010000435.1 GCA_023432075.1 Pseudomonadota bacterium
TGCACGAAGGCCAGCAGCGGCCGGCCCATCTTCGCGCCATCGAGCTTGGCGGCAATGCCCTTGATGAGGCCGTCGCGCTTGAGCCGCTTGACCCGCTCGTGCACGGCGGGCGCCGACAGGTTGAGCAGTTTGCCCAGCTCCGCATAGCTGGGCGTGGCGTCGTCGGCCAACAGCGTCAAGAGTTTCCGGTCGCGGTCATCGAGGTCAGACATGGGAATGCCCCCCTTACCAGGGGAAGGAAATGAGGTCGCCGTACAGTCGCTTGAGTGTGGCCTTCACTTCGGGCGAGTTCTGATAAATGGCAATGAACTTCAAAAGGCGCGGATCCTGGGCTTTTTCCGGCTTGGCCACCCAGCGGATGGCGTAGCGCCGGATGCTGTCGGGGTCCGTATTGTCAAAGGCCAGCCCGTCCTTCTCGTTCAGGCCCGCCTGCTTTGCGAAGGTCGTGTAGGTGACCGACGCGGTCACATCGTCGAACGTGCGAGCAGACTGGGAACCTTCGATCTGCACGAACTTGAGCTTCTTCGGATTGGCCACCACGTCCTCCAGGCTGGCCTGATGCGCCACACCCGGCTTGAGCGTGATGAGCCCCATCGACTGCAACAGCAGCAAGGCGCGGCCGGTGTTGACCGGGTCGTTGGGCACCGCAATCGTGGCGCCTTCGGGCACCGGATCGCCCTTCTTCAGCTTCTTGGAAAAGAGCCCGATGGTCGTGGAATAGCCATACGCAATGGGCTGCAGGTTGGCGCCGCGACGCTGGTTAAAGAGTTCAAGAAACGGCGCGTGCTGAAAGAAATTGGCGTCCACCGAACCATCGGCCACCGCGATGTTGGGCAGCACCCAGTCGTTGAATTCCACCAGCTTGACGTCCAGACCCTGCTGCTTTGCCTGGGCGATGGCCAGTTCGGTGGCTTCGTTGGCCACGCTGGCGATGACGCCGATGCGCAGGGGCTGTTCCTGCGCGGCCGCGGGCGCAATAACAGCCAATCCCAGCGCCGCCACCGCGGCCCCTCGCGTCAGTTTCTTAAGCAATTGGTGCACAAGCATGTCAGCCATCCACAGAATCGGAACGCCGGACGACGGTCCGGCACAGGCGCTATTGTGCAGCACCTGGCGCCCCAGGCCCCGGAAAGGCCTTTGTCACGCAATGGCAATGCCAAGCCGCCCCGGCGGCGCTAAGATGGCCTGAGTACGCCCTTGGGAGACGTTCATGAGTGCCGTGATGACCCCCCAGCCCAGCGCGCAGTCAGCGGCCAGCCGCCGCGACCGCATCGAAGACCAGTTGGGCGCGCACAACTACCATCCGCTGGATGTCGTGCTGGCGCGCGGCAGCGGAGTCTGGGTCCATGACGTCGACGGCCGCCGGTATATGGACTGCCTGGCCGCGTACTCCGCCGTCAATCAGGGCCACTGCCACCCGCGCATCCTGGCCGCCATGACCGAGCAGGCGCAAAAGCTCACGCTGACCTCGCGCGCCTTCCGGCATGACCAGATGGCGGGCTTTTACGAAGACCTGGCGCGCCTGACGGGCGCCCACAAGATCCTGCCGATGAACAGCGGCGCCGAGGCCGTCGAAACCGCCATCAAGGCGGTGCGCAAGTGGGGCTACGAGGTGCGAGGCGTGCCCGAGGGCCAGGCCGAGATCATCGTGTGCGCCAACAATTTCCATGGGCGCACGCTGGGCATCGTGGGGTTTTCGACCGATCCTGACGCCTACGGCCATTACGGTCCGTTCGCGCCCGGGTTCAAGGTCGTGCCGTTCGGCGATTTCCAGGCCTTTGACGCTGCCATCAGCGACCGCACGGTCGCTTTCCTGGTCGAGCCGATCCAGGGCGAAGCCGGCGTCGTGCTGCCGCCGCCAGGCTATTTCAGCCGCGTGCGCCAACGCTGCACGGAACGCGGCATCACGTTGATCCTGGACGAGATCCAGACCGGTCTGGGGCGCACGGGCAAATTGCTGGCCGAGGAACACGAGGGCATCGAGGCCGACGTCACCCTCATCGGCAAGGCGCTGTCGGGCGGCTTCTATCCCGTATCGGCCGTGCTGTCCAATGCGGACGTGCTTGGCGTGTTCCAGCCCGGGCAGCACGGCAGCACCTTCGGCGGCAATCCGCTGGCGTGCGCCATCGCGCGCGCCGCGTTGCAGGTGCTGACCGAGGAAGGCATGATCGAAAACGCCGCCGTGGTCGGCGCGCACTTCCTGGAGCGTCTGCGCGCCCTGCCGGGTCCGGTGCGCGAGGTCCGCGGACGCGGCCTGATGCTGGCCGTCGAACTGGAGCCGGACGCCGGCGGCGCCCGCCTGTGGTGTGAGCGCTTGCAGGCGCGGGGCTTGCTGGTCAAGGACACCCACGGCCATACCCTGCGCCTGTCGCCGCCGCTTATCGTCACGCGTGACGAGGTGGACTGGGCGTGCGATCAACTGGCGGCGGTGCTGTCGGCGGCCTGACGTTCACGCCCGCGCACGGCAAGTTTTGAACCGCAACACGGAGCACGCGAATTGACGAACACCCCAACCCTGCCCACCGACGTCACCTTGATCGGCGCGCCGACCGACATCGGCGCCGGCGCCCGCGGCGCCTCGATGGGCCCGGAAGCGCTGCGTGTCGCGGACCTGGGCCCGGTCATCGAAGCGCTGGGTTTTCAGGTCCGCGACCGCGGCAACCTGTACGGACCCGCCAACCCCTGGCTGCCGCCCGTGGACGGCTACCGGCATCTGGAGGAAGTGACCGCGTGGAACCGCGCCGTGCACGATGCGGTCCACGAGGAACTGGCGGCGGGCCGCCTGCCGGTGCTGCTGGGTGGTGATCACAGCCTGGGAATCGGTTCGGTCAGCGCCGTCGCGCGCCATTGCCGCGCCGCGGGCAAAAAACTGCGCGTGCTGTGGCTGGACGCCCACGCCGACTTCAACACCCATGCGCTGACGCCCACCGGCAACCTGCATGGCATGCCCGTGGCCTGCCTGTGCGGCAACGGGCCGGCGCCGCTGATCGGCATGTCCGGCGAATGCCCGGACATCGAGCCGTCCTGCGTGCGCCAGATCGGCATCCGCAGCGTCGACCCGGGCGAAAAACGCCTGCTGCACGAGGCTGGCCTCGAGGTCTTCGACATGCGCTACCTGGACGAGATGGGCATGCG
>JAEYVD010000803.1 GCA_023432075.1 Pseudomonadota bacterium
GCCAGCGCAAGCACCAGCAGCACGGGCATGAGATCGGCGCGCGCGCGGGGCAGGGGAGCTTCGATGTCCAGCGTGCTCATTGATGGCTTCCCAATGACAGGCCCAAGAGGCGCGTCTGCAGCGCCTCGTCCTCGGCCAACTCGGCCATCGTGCCCGCGTGCACGACCTGGCCGTTGTCCATGATCGCCGCGAAGTCGCCAACGCGGCGGGCGAAGTTGAAGTTCTGTTCGACCAGCAGGATGGTGGTGCTGGACTGCTTGAGTTCGATGCACGCGTCGATCATGTTCTGGATGATGGCGGGCGCCAGGCCCTTGCTGGGTTCGTCGACCAGCAGCAGGCGCCGCGGTTCGATGATCGCGCGCGCCATTGCCAGCATCTGCTTTTGCCCGCCCGACAGCTTGCCCGCCGGATGCAGCCAGAACTTCTTGAGCGCGGGGAAGAACCCGAAGATCCATTCCAGCCGCGCGGTGTCCAGTTGCGCGGCATTCCTGGCCATGCGCGCGGCCAGAAGGATGTTCTCCTTCACGGAAAGGTCGCCGAAAATGCCCATGTTTTCGGGCACGTACGCCATGCCCATGCGGGCCATGTCGGGCGGAGAGGTGCGCGTGCCAGGACCGCCGATTGGTGTGCCGTCCAGGCAGACCTGGCCCTGCGTCGCGCGCCACAGTCCCATGATGGTGCGCAGCGTCGTCGTCTTGCCCGCGCCATTGCGCCCCAGCAGCATCGTGACGGCTGACGCCGGCACCGACAGGTTTACGCCGTGCAGGATGTGATACGCGCCGATGTGTGTATGGACGTCCTTCAGTTCCAGAAGAGGCTGCACGGTCATGACGCCTCCGGCGCGCTGATGCCCAGATAGGCCTGCTGCACGATCGGCGAGGCGATCACGGTGGCCGGGTCGCCGTCAGCCATCAGCCTGCCGTTGTGCAGCACGACGATCCGATCCGCCAATTCGCGCACGACGTCCATCTTGTGCTCGACGAGCAGGATGGTCTTGGAGGTGTCGGCCTTCAGCTCGCGGATGAGGTCCAGCACGATGGGCACGTCGTCCACGCTCATGCCGGCCGTCGGTTCGTCGAACATGAATACCGCGGGTTCCAGCGCGATGAGCATGGCGATCTCGAGCTTGCGCTGATCGCCATGCGGCAGGTCGGCGGCGGGTTGGTCGCGGCGCGCCGCGAGCCGCGTGCGCTCGAGCAGCGCGTCGGCGCGGTCCATGAGGCCGCGATCGTCTCGCCACGTGCGCCAGAACCGGATGTGGCGCCACCCCATGCCCTGCTGCCGCGACTGCAGCGCCAGCCGGACGTTTTCGTGAACGCTCAGCCGGGGGAAGAGCTGCGTGAGCTGAAACGCGCGGCCCAGCCCCGCGTGCATGCGCGCCGGCGCCGATAGCGTGGTCAGGTCGCGCCCGTTCAATGCCACGGTTCCAGCGCTGGCGCGCAGCTGGCCCGAGATCAGGTTGAAGTACGTGGTCTTGCCCGCGCCGTTCGGGCCGACGATGGCGGTCAAGGTGCCGGGCGCGTAGGCGCAGCTGACATCGTTGACCGCCACATGGCCGCCGAACCGCACGGTGAGCGATTGGGTCTCAAGCATGAGTGCGGGGCATCAGCGCTTGTTCTGGATGGGAACGGCCATCTGGTCCGGCGTGATCTCCTTGACCAGGTCCTGCACCGCCCACGGCACCGACGGGTCGTTCTTGATCCGGAAGTGGTACATCGATTGCATGGCCTGGTGGTCCTCCGGGCGGAAGGTCATCTTGCCCTTGGGCGTGTCAAAGCTCATGCCTTCCATCGCCTTGACCAGCGTGTCGGTGTCCGAATTGCCTCCCGTCTTGTTCAAGGCGGCAACGATGGCGATGCCCGATGCCATGCCGCCGGCCGTGAAGAAGTCGGGCGGCTGGCCGAAGCGCTTCTGGTGCTCGGCCACCAGCCAGTCGTTCACCGGATTCTTGGGGATGCCGTAGTAGTAATAGGTGGCGCCTTCCATGCCCGCCAGCGACTTGAGAGGCGTCATGGCTGTCAGCGTGTTGCCGCCCGTCGCGATCTCGATGCCGTAACGCTTGGGATCCAGATCGGCGATCTTGAACGGGTTTCCGGCGCCGGCCCACAGGATGAAGATGATCTTGCGGCCGGGCTTGTCCTTGAGCGCGTCGAACAGCCGCTGCGCGCCGGCCGTGAAGTCTGTCGCGTTGGCGGGCAGGTATTCCTCGTGCACGATCTTGGCATTCTTGAGCGCACCCTTGAATGCCTTCACGCCGTCGCGGCCAAAGGCATAGTCCTGCGCCAGCATCGCGATCGACGTGCCTTCCTGATCGAACGCCACGGCGTTCGCGATGGCGTCCTGCGAGGAATTGCGGCCGGTGCGGAAGATGTACTTGTTCCATTTTTCGCCGGTGATCGAGTCCGCCACTGCCGGCTCCACGAGCAGGATCTTTTCGTATTCTTCGGCGATGGGCAGCATGGCCAGCGCCACGCCTGACGACGTGGGACCCACGGCGATGTCGGCGTTGTCGTCGGCATAGGCGGACGCCAGTTGCGCGCGGGCGACGTCTGGCTTGCCCTGGTTGTCTTTCTCGATGACGCGGATCTTGCGCCCGGCCACCGTCATGGTGCCCTGCGTGGCGTATTCGAGTCCCAGCATCAGCCCGGTCTGGGTCTGCTTGGCGTAGGCCTCCAGCGGGCCGGTCTTGTCATAGACATGAGCGACAACGAAGTCCTTTGCCGCCAGCGCGGAACTCATGCACAGGCTGGCCATTGCGGCGAGCAGAATGCGTTTCATGGAAGTCTCCTGGTGTCAGTGGGCGCGCGTGGCCGTGTCGTCCGGTGTCGCGAGGAATTGGCGGATGGGGTCGATCTGGGATGCGACATTCAGGGCGGGGGCGTGGCCGCAGTCGGGAAAATCGATTCGCCGCGCGCGGGGACCGCGCTGCGTCATGGCGTGCGCGACCTCCGGCAGCAGCAGGTCCGAATCGGCGCCGCGCAACAGCAGAGTCGGCATGCGCAGCGTGTCGTACCCGGCCCACCGGTCATAGTCGTGCGGATGATGGCTGAACTGGCCGACGATCGCCGGGTCGTAGTGGGCAGTGACCTTGCCATCGGGCAGCCGGCGCACGGAGGTCTCGGTCATGCGGCGCCATTGTTCGTCGCTCTGCCAGCCGTAGGGCTTGTAGGCGGCGCGCAGCCAGGCTTCCAGTTCCGTCACCGTGTCGAAGGCGGGCGGGTTGCCGGCGTAGGCCAGGATGCGCTCGATGGCCGCCTGTGGCAGTTCCGGCCCGATGTCGTTGACGACCAGGTGCGAAATGCGGTCGCGCAACGTGGTTGCCGCCGCGTGCATGCCCGTGGCGCCGCCCATGGAGGTGCCCACCCAGCGCACGCGCATGAGCGACAAGCCGTCCAGCAGCGCGCGCGCCAGCGTGGCGTAGAAGTCGAGCCGGTATTCGGCAACCGGATCGGGGCTCCATTGCGACAGGCCGCGCCCGATCGCGTCGGGACAGATGACGCGATAATCGCCGGCAAGGACCCGCGCCAGTTCGTCGAAGTCACGGCCCGTGCGCGCCAGGCCGTGCCACATGATGATGGGGGGCGCGTCGGCATGTCCCCATTCGGTGTAGTGCAGCTCGCGCCCCGCGCAGCGCAGATAGCGCGACGCCGGTGTGGAGCGCGCGCCTGCCGTCCCTGCCTCGTCCATGGGTCTCCTCCCGGGTTGGCCAGGTTGTGTGCTTATCGGGCTGAATATAGACTTGCGACACGCGCGCCCACAATGCGCCGTCCACCCCCCAGCAGGGTGAGTCAACAATATGTAGACGCAAGATCAATTTGCGCGCCCGTGCACCAGGAGACGTGCCATGCCAGATACGGAATTCGCCATTTCGGCCAGCGCCGGCGCCGACCGGCGCGATCAGTG
>JAEYVD010000857.1 GCA_023432075.1 Pseudomonadota bacterium
CCATGGCCGCCTCGGGCCACTGGCCGATCAGCACCGCGCCGGTGACGGCGATGCTCATCAGGGCGTTGATGTTCAGGTTGCCGTTGCGCACGGCGATCCAGCCCTTGCGATAGGTGCTGACGCCGCAAGCCAGGATGGCGGCCACGGCCAGCGCGGCGGTCACCAAGAGCGGGGCGTCCAGGTAGTGCGAGACTTCCGACAGCGCGGCCAGCACGCCCGCGCCGCCGATCAGCCACCAGTTCACCGCCTTGGCGGCGGGGGCGGGCGCGGCGGCCGCGCCCTCGGCCCGCGGTTCGGGCGTCATGTCCAGCGACTTGATGGCCGCGACGATACGGTCCAGCGCACCCTCCGCGTGGACGACGGTCAGGATGCGCTGCATCAGGTTGAAGTCCAGCGCATGCACGCCGTCCACGCCGTCCAGCTTTTTGCGGATCAGCGTTTCCTCGGTGGGGCAGTCCATCTGCCCGATGCGCAGGCGCGCCAGCAGCTGGCCGGGGCCGGCGGTGAGCGTCGCGGCGGCGGCGGCCGGCTGCAGGACTGCATCGGCGTGCGCGTGGCCGCAGCAGGCATCCGTGCCGTGGGCGTGGCCAGGGGCCGCGTCGGCGTGCTGGTGGCCCGGTTCGCTGTGACCGTGATCGTGGCCGTCGTGACGGTGGCCGTCGTGGCCATGACCCGCGTGACCGGGGGCCGTGTGCGGCGCCTGGCCATCATCGTGCCCGCAGCAGGCGCCGCCGTGCGCGCCCGACTGATGTTCGCGTTGTTTGACCGGAGGTAAAGACATCGGCTTGACCCTTCAAATAAGCTGGTGACGCAATTCCACACCTTGGAGTTACTATAGGGTCAACCCCTAATCATCGGATCGGATCCGGGAGGCAGCGATGCGTATCGGCGAATTGGCCACGGCGGCCGGCACCACGGTCGAAACCGTCAGGTATTACGAAAAGGAAGGACTGCTGCCCGCGCCGGAGCGGGGTCTGAACAACTACCGCAGCTATGGGCAGATGCACCTGGAGCGCCTGCGCCTCATCCGCAACTGCCGGGCGCTCGACATGACGCAGGACGAGATCCGCGCCATCCTGTCCGTGGCCGACAACCACCGCACCGGTTGCGGCCCGATCAACCAGCTGTTCGACGAGCACATCTCCCATGTGGACGAGCGCATTGCCGAACTGATGCAGCTGAAATCCCAACTGAGCGAATTGCGTCAGCGCTGCGTGTCGGCGCGCCCGGACACGGACGACTGCGGCATCCTGCACGGCCTGACCGAAATGCAGGTCGAAGAGCGGCAGGAGCGCCACACCCACCTGGGGTGACCGCGCGGGGGGGATGTCCTTGCTGCAGGCCAGGGGATCGGCGATCCGGCGGCCGTCATCGCGTACTATGAGAATCTGTTTTTTTCCCATTTGCGCATCGATCAATGACCGTCACCCAGACCGCCACCCCGCTCCACGCCCTGACTTCGCGCCGCTCCTTCAAGTTCCTGCGGGCCCCGGCGCCCAAACCCGACGAACTCGAACAGATCCTGCAGGCCGCCATGGCGGCGCCCGATCATGGCGCGCTGCGCCCGTGGCGCTTCGTCGTGATCCAGGGCGAAGCCATCGGCAAGCTGGCGGACATGGCGCTGGACGCGGTCAAGCGCAGCGGCGATCCGCGCATGACGCCTGAAAAGGAAAAGTCCGTCCGCGAATGGATGGCCGGCGTGCCGCTGTTCATCGCCGTGGCCCAGAAGATCGCCCACGACAACACCAAGATCCCCGAGCAGGAACAGCTTCTGGCCACGGGCTGCTCGGTCATGAACATCCTGAACGCGGTCCACATGCTGGGCTACGCCGCCTTCTGGAGCACCGGCCTGGGCACCTACGTCGAAGACGTGCAGAACGCGCTGGGTCTGGACTCGCTGGATTACCGCTTCCTGGGCTTTCTGGCCGTGGGCACGCCCGCGTGCGCGGTGCCCCCCGCCAAGCGTCCCGACTACCGTGAATTCGTCACGGAATGGACCGGCGCCGCCTGAGGAAAACCCTCAGTCCAATGCGGCCCCAAAAGGCCGCGCGGCCCGCTCATCGGCCCTGTCCCCTGTGCTAATCTCGTCAACGGCCTTGCCCATGTATCCCCGGGCACAGGCCGGCGACGGCAGCGTCCGAGGTCACACGCCTCTGGCAATGCCTTGGTAGGAAGAAAACGCATGACACGATCAAGCGTGGAGACAATACATGAGCCAATATGGGCCGCTGAAGTTGCACGTCCCCGAGCCGACAGGGCGACCGGGTTGCAAGACAGACTTCTCCTATCTGCATCTATCGCCGCCCGGCGAGGTGCCCAAACCCCCCATTGATGTTGCCGCGGTCGACACCGGTCCACTGGCCTACAGCCTGGTCCGGGTCATCGACAATGACGGCCATGCCGTCGGGCCGTGGGCGCCGGAGATCAGCCACGACATGCTGCGCGCCGGCATGCGGGCGATGCTCAAGACCCGCATCTTCGACGGGCGCATGCTGACCGCGCAGCGCAAGAAGAAGATCTCGTTCTACATGCAGAGCCTGGGCGAGGAGGCCATCGGCACCGCCCATGCGATGGCGCTGGAAAAGGGGGACATGTGCTTTCCCACCTATCGCCAGCAAAGCATCCTGCTCTCGCGCGATGTGTCGCTAGTGACGATGATGTGCCAGCTCATGTCCAACGAGCGTGATCCGCTCAAGGGCCGACAGTTGCCGGTCATGTATTCCGACCGCGAGAACGGCTTTTTCACGATTTCGGGCAACCTGGCCACGCAGTTCATCCAGGCGGTGGGCTGGGCCATGGCGTCGGCCATCAAGGGCGACACCCGCATTGCCTCGGCCTGGATCGGCGACGGCGCCACCGCCGAAGCGGACTTTCACACCGCGTTGACCTTCGCGCACGTCTACCGCGCGCCCGTCATCCTGAACGTGGTCAACAACCAGTGGGCCATTTCCACCTTCCAGGCCATCGCCGGTGGCGAGGGCGCGACCTTCGCGGGCCGTGGCGTGGGCTGCGGCATTGCGTCGCTGCGGGTGGACGGCAACGATTTCCTGGCGGTCTATTCCGCCTCGCGCTGGGCGGCCGAGCGCGCCCGCCGCAACCTGGGCCCGACGCTGATCGAATGGGTGACCTACCGCGCGGGGCCTCACTCCACGTCGGACGATCCCTCCAAGTACCGGCCCGGCGACGACTGGAGCCACTTTCCCCTGGGCGACCCGATCGAGCGCTTCAAGAAACATCTCATCCTGTTGGGCATCTGGTCCGACGCCGAGCACGACGCGGTCCGCGCCGAACTCGACGCCGAGATCATGGCGGCCCAAAAGGAAGCCGAGAGCTACGGCACCCTGGTGGACGGCCACGTCCCCAGCGCCGCCAGCATTTTTGAAGACGTGTACAAGGACATGCCGGAGCATCTGCGCCGGCAGCGCCAGCAGCTCGGAGTCTGACCATGGCAATCGATAACAACGCTGGTCCGGCCTCGGCGCCGATGACCATGATCCAGGCTTTGCGCTCGGCCATGGATGTCATGCTTGAGCGCGACAACAACGTCGTGGTGTTCGGGCAGGACGTCGGTTACTTCGGCGGCGTGTTCCGCTGCACCGAAGGCCTGCAAGCCAAGTACGGCAGTTCGCGCGTGTTCGACACCCCCATCTCCGAAGGCGGCATCGTCGGCGTGGCGGTGGGCATGGGCGCCTATGGCCTGCGGCCGGTGTGCGAGATCCAGTTCGCCGACTACTTTTATCCGGCTTCGGACCAGATCGTGTCCGAGGCCGCGCGCCTGCGCTACCGGTCGGTCGGCGAATTCATTGCCCCCATGACCATCCGCATGCCTTGCGGCGGCGGCATCTACGGCGGTCAGACGCACAGCCAGAGCCCCGAGGCAATGTTCACGCAGGTCTGCGGGCTGCGCACGGTGATGCCGTCCAATCCGTACGACGCGAAGGGGCTGTTGATCGCCGCCATCGAGAACGACGATCCGGTGATCTTCCTGGAACCCAAGCGGCTCTACAACGGCCCGTTCGATGGTCACCACGACCGCCCGGTCACGCCGTGGACCGGCCGTCCCGGCAGCGTCGTGCCCACGGGCGACTACACCGTGCCGCTGGAATCCGCGGCCATCGTGCGTCCGGGTTCGGAACTGACGGTGCTGACCTACGGCACGACGGTGCACGTGTCGCTGACCGCGGCCGAGGAAACCGGCATCGACGCCGAGATCATCGACCTGCGCAGCCTGTGGCCGCTGGACCTGGACGCCATCGTCAACTCCGTCAAGAAGACGGGGCGCTGCGTGGTCGTGCACGAGGCCACGCGCACCTGCGGCTTCGGCGCGGAACTGATTTCGCTGGTGCAGGAACACTGCTTCCATCATCTGGAGGCGCCCGTCGAGCGCGTGACCGGTTGGGACACTCCCTATCCGCACGCGCAGGAATGGGCGTACTTCCCCGGCCCGCGCCGGGTCGGCGAAGCGTTCAAACGCGCGATGGAGGCATGACATGGGGATTCATATCATCAAGATGCCCGACATCGGCGAAGGCATCGCAGAGGTCGAGCTGGTGGGCTGGCACGTCAAGGTGGGCGACACGGTCGCCGAGGACCAGCCGCTGGCGGACGTGATGACGGACAAGGCCACGGTCGAGATCCCGTCGCCGGTGGTCGGCAAGGTAATCTCGCTTGGCGGTGATGTTGGCCAGGTGATGGCCGTGGGCGGTGAGCTGATCCGCCTGGAAGTCGAAGGCGAAGGGAATGTGAAGGCGGGGGCTGCGAAGGCGGCCGTGCCTGCGGCTGGCGGAATTGCTGCCGATGGGGCGCAGCGCGCTGGTGGTCCCAGTCTGGTGGAAAGTGGCGTGGCGGCATCGACGCCCGGCGCATCGACGCCCGCAACGTCCCCGCCGGCCAAGTCATCATCCGCATCAACATCCGCATCTGCCTCTGGCTCCGCGTCGGCACCGGCCAAGTCGCCGGCCGCGCGCCAATCCGGCGGCGCGCCCGTTGCAGTCCGCCAGCCCGGCGAAAAGCCGCTGGCATCGCCCGCCGTGCGCAAGCGGGCGTGGGACCTGGGCGTGGAGCTGCGCTACGTGCAGGGCAGCGGCCCGGCCGGGCGCATCCTGCACGAAGATCTGGACGCCTGGCTGCAAGGGCAGGGCGCCGCCAGCAGTGCGCGTGGCGGGTCGGCCTATGTGGAACGCAACGACGAAGACGCCGTGCCGGTCATCGGTCTGCGCAGGAAGATCGCGCAGAAGATGGCCGAGTCCAAGCGCCGCATCCCGCATTTCAGCTACGTCGAGGAAATCGACGTGACCGAGCTCGAAGACCTGCGCGTGCAGCTGAACGCCAAATGGGGCGAGTCGCGCGGCAAGCTGACGCTGCTGCCGCTCCTGGCCCGCGCGATGGTGGTGGCGCTGCGCGATTTCCCGCAGATCAATGCGCGCTACGACGACGAGGCGGGGGTGGTCACGCGCTATGGCGCGGTGCACATTGGCATTGCCACGCAAAGCGACGGCGGCCTGATGGTGCCGGTGATGCGCCACGCCGAGGCGCGCGACCTGTGGTCCATGGCCGCGGAGATCAATCGGCTGGCGCAGGCGGTGCGCAGCGGGTCGGCCGGCCGCGACGAGCTGTCCGGTTCGACCATCACCATCACCAGCCTGGGCCCCTTGGGCGGCATCGTCACCACGCCGGTCATCAACCATCCCGAGGTCGGCATCGTGGGCGTGAACCGGATCGTCGAACGCCCCGCCTTCCGCAACGGCGCCGTGGTGGCGCGCAAGCTGATGAACCTGTCTTCGTCCTTCGACCACCGCGTGGTGGACGGCATGGACGCGGCGCGCTTCATCCAGGCCGTGCGCGCGCTGCTGGAACAACCCGCGCTGCTTTTCGTGGAGTGAGCATGAGCCAGATCACAAAGACAACGACATTGCTGGTGATCGGCGGCGGCCCCGGCGGCTACGTGGCCGCCATCCGCGCCGGACAACTGGGCGTGCCGACCATCCTGGTCGAGGGCGCGCAGCTGGGCGGCACCTGCCTGAACATCGGCTGCATCCCCTCCAAGGCCCTGATCCACGCGGCCGAGGAGTTCGACAAGGCGCGTCACTACGCCGGCGAATCGGCGCTCGGCATTGCCGTGGACACGCCGCGCATCGACATCGCCAAGACGGTCGCCTGGAAAGACGGCATCGTCGGCAAGCTGACGGGCGGCGTGGGCGCGCTGCTCAAGAAGAACGGCGTGGAGGTCGTGCGCGGCTGGGCGACGCTCCTGGACGGCAAGACGGCGGAAGTCGAAACGCCCGACGCGGGGCGCGTTCGCATCCAGTGCGAGCACCTGCTGCTGGCGGCAGGCTCCGAACCCACGCCGCTGCCGTCCATGCCCTTCGGCGGGATGGTGGTGTCGTCCACCGAGGCGCTGTCGCCCGCCAGCATCCCGAAGCAGCTCGTGGTGGTGGGCGGCGGCTACATCGGCCTGGAACTGGGCACCGTGTACCGCAAGCTGGGCGCCGAGGTCGCTGTCGTGGAGGCGCAGGATCGCATCCTGCCGACCTACGACGCCGAGCTCACCAAACCGGTCGCGGCCGCGCTGGGCAAGATGGGCGTGGCGTTGCACCTGGGCCGCAAGGTGCTGGGGCTGAACGGCAGGGGCGACGCGGTGCGGGTGCAGGATGCCAGCGGCGCCGAAACCCTGCTGCCGGCCGACCGTGTGCTGATCTCGGTGGGACGCCGTCCGCGCACGCAGGGCTGGGGGCTGGAAAGCCTGCAGCTGGACCGCAAGGGCAACGCGCTGCGCATCGACGACCAATGCCGCACGTCCATGCGCGACGTCTGGGCCATTGGCGACATCGCCGGTGAACCGATGCTGGCGCACCGCGCCATGGCGCAGGGCGAGATGGTGGCCGAACTGGTGGCGGGCAAGCGCCGCCACTTCCAGCCGGCCTCCATCCCGGCTGTGTGCTTCACCGATCCCGAAGTCGTGGTGGCGGGCCTGTCGCCGCACGAGGCCGAAGCCGCCGGCCTGGATTGCGTGATGGCCTCCTTCCCCTTCGCCGCCAACGGCCGCGCCATGACGCTGGAATCCACCGACGGATTCGTGCGCGTGGTGGCTCGGCGCGACAACCATTTGATCATGGGGTGGCAGGCCGTGGGCCGTGCGGTGTCGGAGCTATCGACGGCGTTTGGCCAGTCGCTGGAAATGGGCGCCACGCTGGAGGATGTGGCGGGCACCATCCACGCGCATCCCACGCTGGGCGAGGCGGTGCAGGAGGCCGCGCTCAAGGCGCTGGGGCATGCGCTGCATATCTAGCGGCGCGAGGGCAAGGCGGGCTGGCGTCTAGCGGCGCACGCCCGCATGCGCCAGCGCCGCCGTAAATCCCTCCAGGGCCGGGTTGCCCTGGTCCCGTAGCGCGGCAAGCACGATCTGCGCTTTTTCGCCCGCGACGTCGCGCAGGGGCAAGAACCGCAGCGAGTCCGGACGCATCCGGCTCAAGGATTGGGGCACGATCGCCGGTCCGACGCCTGCCTCCACCAGCGTCAGCAAGGTGGGAATCACGCTTTCCTGCACAATCACTGGCTTTAACTGCGCACGCGCGAAAAGCCGTTGAATCATGCTGTGGAAATACGGAGAGATGTCCTGCCGGTACCCCACCAGTGGGAACGCCAGAAGCTCCTGTAGCGACACGTCGCGCTGGGGCGCCAGCGGGTGATCGTGGCGCAATGCCACGCGCAGGGACTCTTCGTGGACGACCACCGTCTGGATATCGGCGTCCAGCGGATGCGGGCGCATCAGGGCAACCTCCACGACGCGCGAGCGCAGGGCAGGGTCCATGTCCACCGAGTTCATTTCGCGAAGATCGATCCGGACTTCCGGGTGCGCGTCGCGGTATTGGCTGAGCGCCGACACCAGCGGGGAACTGGCGGCGCTTGGCGTGATGCCGATGATGAGCGAGCCGGTTTCGCCGCGCGCCGTGCGGCGAACCTCTCGCAGCATCAGCTGGGTGTCCGCGCTGATTCGCCGCGCCCGTTCGTACATGATCTCGCCGGCGGGCGTCAATTTGACCGAACGTGTCGTGCGCTCGAACAGAGGCACGCCGACCAGCGTTTCCAGCCGCTTGATTTGCTGCGTGAGCGGCGGCTGTGTCATGAACAATCGTGCCGCCGCCCGGGCGAAATGCAGTTCTTCGGCCAGGGTGCAAAACAGCACCAACAGCCGCCCATCTAGAAAGATTAATTCCGATTTAGACATAATCTATGCCAAATTACATATTGGACGTAGATTAATTGATTTCCTAACATTCGGCATCCCAGTTGTTCAGCCGTTTGCCGGAAATCGTCATGCCTGTTGCGCCCTTTCCCTTGTCCGTCCAGGAAATCTCTCGCCGCGTGCGCGAGGGCGTGGCGGCTCCGCTGGCTGCCGTGCGCGCCAGCTTGGCGGCGATCTCCGAGCGGGACAGCGTCATTCGGGCTTGGAGCCATGTTGCCGATCCCGCGGCGCTGGAAGCGTTGGAAGGGATTGGCGGCCCGTTGGCCGGCGTGCCGATCGGGGTCAAAGATGTGATGGACGTCGCGGACATGCCCACCCGCTTTGGCGTGTCTGCGCTGGCTGGCGGCGCAGCCCGGTTCGACGCGTGCTGCGTGGGTATGTTGCGCGCCGCGGGCGCGCTGCCCGTGGGCAAGACCGTGACGGCGGAGTTCGCCTTCAGGACACCCGGCGCCACGCGTAATCCGCACGCGCTAGGCCATACGCCGGGCGGTTCGTCCAGCGGCTCTGCGGCGGCGGTGGCCGCAGGCATGGTGCCCGCCGCGCTGGGAACGCAAACAGGCGGTTCGATGATCCGGCCGGCGGCATTCTGCGGCGTGGTGGGTTTCAAACCCAGCTTTGGCCAGGTGTTTCGCGATGGCATGAAGCTGACATGCGAATCGCTGGACACCATCGGTTGGTATTCGAACACCGTCGAAGATGCGCAGGCGATCGCGCAGGTGCTGATCGCGCAGGACGACATTGGCGCACCTGACCGGCCGTTGACGATCGCGGTGCAGCTGGATAACCCCAATGCGGCGCTGTGTCTTGAAAGCCAGCGGGAGATCGCGCGCGCGTGCGAGGTATGGCGCGCGAATGAGGTGCGCTGCCAGCCGGTGGACGCCAGCGCGGAAACGGCGCTGCTGCTGCGCGCGCACGACGTGATCATGCACTACGAATTTGCGCGCAGCCTGATGCCGGTGGTGGCGCGAAATGGGAAGGTTGTGAGCCCGGCGCTGCGGCAGGCGGTGGCGCACGGCTTGGCCGTCAGCGCCGGGGAGTACCGGGAGATGCTCGCGGTGCAAGCGTCACTGCGGCATGGCTGGCGTGCGCGCTATGGCGGCGCGGATCTGATCCTGACGCCTAGCACGCCGGGACCCGCGCCGAAGGGGCTTAGCCACACGGGCGACGGCGTCTACAACAAGATCTGGTCGGTGTTGGGCTGGCCTTGCCTGCACCTGCCGACTGCGTTCAACCGGGCAGGCCTGCCCATCGGCATGCAACTGGTTGGCAATTGGGGAGAGGACCGAAGGTTGCTCGCCCTTGGCCGGAAACTACATCATCTGCTGACTCAGCAAGGGGAATGACATGAGGTTCAAGTTACTGAAGCGCGCTCTGCTGGCGCTCTGCGCAGCCACCGCAATCTCGGGTGGCGCACGGGCCGCGGGCGCGTATCCCGACCGGCCGGTCAATATTGTTGTGCCCACGGCAGCAGGCGGTACCGTGGACATCGTGGCCCGCATCATGGCCGAGAAACTGGGCCCGGAGCTGGGCCAGCCCGTGATCGTGATCAACAAGCCCGGCGCGGGCGGGGTGGTCGGCACCCAGGCGTTTTTGCGCGAGCCTCAGGACGGCTACACCTTGCTATTCACCGCGAACAGCAACCAACTGATCGTGCCCTGGGTCTACAAGGATGCAAAGTTCGATCCCATCAAGGATTTCGCGCCCATTGCGGCGGTCGGGCAAGTCCCCAATGTGCTATGCGTGAATCCGGCGTTCCCGGCGAAGGACATGAATGCGTTCATGGCGCTGGTCAAGTCCAATCCGGATGTGTACCCGTACGCCTCGGCGGGCGCGGGCACGTTGAATCACTTATTGGGCGTCATGCTCAGCGAGCTGGGTGGCCTGCGCATGCAGCATGTCCCGTACCGTGGCGTGTCGCCGGCGATGGCTGACGTCATGGGCAACCAGGTGCCGATGCTGTTCGCCAGCCTGCCATCCGCGTTGGAGAGCATCAAGGCCGGCAAGCTGCGGGCGCTTGGCGTCAGCAGCGCCGAAAGGAGTGCGCTGTTGCCCGATGTTCCGGCCATCTCGGAGTTCATTCCCGGCTTTACCGGCGACCTGTGGGTCGCGTTCTATGGTGGAAAGGATGTGCCAGAGGCCGCCATCGCGAGGATGCATCAAGCGATCCGAAAGGTCTTGGCCGATCCCGCGATGAAGAACAAGTTCGATCAGTTGGGCGTCACGATGATGCAGGACGGCCCCGCGGAACTGGGCGCGCGCCAGCAGGCCGAATTCATGCAATGGAAGCAGATCGTGCAGGCGTCGGGCGCTGCGCCGGACTGATCCCGGCTTCGCGGCATCCTACCGGCTCCCGTCGATGTAAGGCCGCGCTTGCAGGATCAGGATCTTGTCTGCCTGCACGGCCCATTCGATGTCCTGATCGCCATTTCCCAAGCGCTTCTTCACCTGCCGTCCCACGGCGGCTAGCCGGGCGACCAGCGCATCGTTCAGCACCTGCCGGCCGCCCTCGATGGGCACTTCGCGCACGCCGCCGCCCGCATCGGCCACGAGCTGCGTGTCCTCGGCGGAACGGCTCAGCACCTGCACCGCCTTGGACCAGCTTGAGTACATGACCTGGTCGGCCTGCCGTTTGCCTTCCACCACCTTGATGCCCAATCCGCGCTTGGCGGACAGGTAGGTCACATGGCGGCGCGAGGCGTCGAAGGGATCGCGCGTGATCATGACGCCCGAGCTGTCCGACGCCGCGGCCCGTTGCACCAGCACAGCCATGACGACGGCGTCCTGCCCGAAGCCTGCGGTGCGGCGCGCCTCGAAAGCCTCGAAGTTGTAGACCGAGGCCCATACCGTCTGCACGGCCCGGGCCAGCGCATCGGCCTGCGTGACGTTCGGCACGGTGGTGTATAGGCCCGCGCCGCTGAACCCCGGCAGGTCTTCGGAATTGGAAGAGCTGCGCACGAAGACGCCTTGGCCACCCAACTGCGTTACCCAGCGGGCGCGCCAGGCGGCCGACAGGACGGGATCGGGCGTTGCTTGCACGATGTCCTGGCGCAGCTTGGCCAGTTCCGCGCGCCGCACGTTGGCGTCGCTGGCAAAGTCGGCCCGCTGCGCCAGCGCTGCCACGCGCGCGGGCACCCCCAACTGGTCCATGAACGCCGCATATTGCGCAAACGGAATGCAGAAGCCATCCGGCACGCTTGCGGCGGGCGGCAGCACGGCCGTCAGCGCGCCCAGGTTCGCCGCCTTGACGCCGCAGTGGCGGCTGTCGCGCGTGGTCATGCCGGACAGCGGCTTGAGGGCGCGCACCGACAGGTCGGGCTTGGGCAGCGAGGCGGCGGCGGATGGGGTTGACGCCGTGGCTGGCGACGCGGCGGGCTGCGCGATACGCTGCACGCGGTAGCCGTTGCTTTCAACGGTCAGTTCGACCCATTGGCCATCATGCTCGCGCAAGGCGGCCACGGCGTCGCGCACGTAGGCATTGGGAATGCGCCAGCCCTTGGCCAGCAGGTTAACGTGGGACAACAGCGTGGACGGGCGCTGCGTGATCAGGCCCGCCACCGGCGTCAGCGCCACGGGCACCTCGTCCAGCACCACAATGTCGGTGGGCGAGAGGTCAGCCGTTTCATCCACGGCCTTGACGATGCGCAGCCGGCCCTGCGCGCGCCCGGTGTTCAGCGGCAAGAAGGTCTGCTCGCGCAGCAGCGCCTCCTGCGTGACGAAGTCCAGCCCGGCCCGCCGTGCGGTCGCTTCCTGCAGCGTGGAGTTGCTCTTGAATTTCAGCGGGAGAGGGAATGTGGCCGCCAGCCGCTGCGCCGTCAGGGTCAGCAGCTCTGGCGTCAGCAGATCGCCTTCCCAGAACTCATAGGTATAGCCGGGCAGGCTGTTCTGCCAGCTCAGCGTGCCGAACAGCAGACGACGATTGGGATCCTTGTACTGCGCCACCAGCGCGGCCCGGTCGCCGGACAGCAGCCGCCGCTCGCGCGCAAAGGTCTCGTGCAGCGCGTATCGCGGCGTGTTGACGTAATAGATGCGATCGGCGCGCTGGCGGTCGATGACGAACAGCACATGGGGGATTTCTAGCGGCGTGCCGGCGTTATAGACCCGCGCCAGTTGATCGAACTCGGCCCGGGTCTTGATCTGCCCCAGGAACCGCGGGCCTCCCCACCGCGCGTCCTCGGCCTTGCGCGCCTCGACCTCGTCGGGGCGCAGGGGGCGCCCGTTTTCGTAGGGGGAGGGTTTGCGGGCGGTTTGGGCTTGGACGGGCGGCGCGCCGGCGCCAACGAGCAGCGCGGAGACGGCCAGCACGGCCAGCGACATCCGCAGTGGAATAAGGGGCCTGAGCGGCGCGCGCGCGAGGATCATGGTCTCGGGGACAGAGCGGCAAAGGCGCCATCATATCCGGCCCGGGAGCGGGATTGCTGCCTGAGGGCGGAAACAACAAGGCCCCCAAATGGGGGCCTTGCATCCAACGCATCTACGGCAAGCCGAAATCAGCCTTGCGCCGTTTCCGCCAGTACGCGCTGGGCTTCTTCAGCGACGCGTTCGGGGGCGGTGCCGCCCACGTGCTTGCGCGCGGCGACCGAGCCTTCCAGCGTCAGGACCTGGTGCACGTCCTCGGTGATGCTGGGGTGGTAGGCCGTGAGTTCGGCGGTGGACAGGTCGGCGAGGTCGCAGCCGCGCTGTTCGCAGTCGCGCACGG